>JACMMM010000693.1 GCA_014379065.1 Saprospiraceae bacterium | reverse complement strand
CTTTCCAGAAATTTTCGTGGCTCACAATCCAACCGGCAGATAAGGAAGGGAAGTAACCAAAGCGGTTGTTCGCGCCAAATTTCGAGGACCCGTCTGCGCGGAAAGTTGCGCTCAAAAGGTACTTTTTATCAAACTCGTAGTTGGCGCGTCCGAAATAGGATTGCCACGCGGATTCCTCCGCGCCGCCGTAAGCGCTTTGCGAAGCGATGGGATCAATGGTGTTGGAAATGTAGGCGTCTTTGGGGTCATTGGAAGGCAGATTGGTATTCGCGCCCCCATTGTAGTCGTGGCGGTTTTCGATGGTTGAGGTGCCTGCGGTAAGGGCAAGATTGTGGCGTTTGGCGATGGTTTTGTTCCAGGTCAGCACATTTTCCCACTGCCAGTTTTTCCAGGTATTGTTGTTGACGACCACGGAATTAATCGCTCTTTTTTCGCCAGCAGGCGCGTCGGCTAGAACCGGGTCGTTGCTCAAGTCAAATTTGGGGTAAAAAATATCCTGCTTTGCAAATGTGGCATCCACACTATAGCTGGAACGGAAAGTAAGCGCCGGCATCAATTTTAGTTCCCCATAAACGAGGCCCACCACCCGGTCAGAATGCCAACGGTCGTAGGTTTGTTCAATGGCATTTACTGGGTTCGTGATGTCGGTGTCAGCATACCGCGAGTAGGCGTATGTACCGTTGGATTTGCGCACGGGTGTGATCGGGTCCATGTTCAAAGCGCGGACGAGCGGCGTCACGAATTCGTTGTTCTCCGGCAACCCGTTGCGGGTAAGCGAAGTAAAATTGATATTGGTGCCCAAGGTCAACCAGTCTTTTACGGCATTGGAGCCATTTGCCCGAACGGTGTAGCGCCGGAATGCCGATTTGTCACCGCCCACGATGCCGTTTTGGTTAAAAATATTGCCCGACAATCCGTAAGTGCTTTTATCGGAGCCGCCGTTGAAACTGAGTTGATGGCTGCTTATAGGGGCATCGCTGAAAATGGCAGCCAGCCAATCGGTGCCTTCGCCCAAGGCGTCGGGATTGGAAAATTCGGGCAGTGGCGTGACGCCAGCCGCTACGTGCGCCTCGTTAGAAAGGATGGCGTATTCGCGGGCAGAAAGCAGGTTGGCCGTTTTCCAGGGGCTTTGTGTTCCGTAATAGGCATCGTAACTGATTTTGCCTGCCTGGTTTTTTGCACCCGACTTGGTCGTGATCAGCACCACACCGTTGCCACCACGTGCACCGTAGATGGCTGCCGAGGCACCGTCTTTTAATATGTTGATCGTCTCGATGTCATTTGGATTTAGGAAATCCAAGCCTCCCACCGGAATACCGTCCACGATATAGAGCGGGTCGGAACTGCCGATAGAACTAGTGCCGCGCACCCGAACGGTGAGGGCGCTGCCAGGCGAACCGCTGTTTTGTGCTACAGAAACCCCCGCCACACGGCCTTGCAGGGCCTGTTCGATGCGTAGTACAGGGGTCTGAGCAATTTCGCTGGAGTTGATAGAGGATACCGCTCCGCTGATGCTGCTACGTTTCTGGGAGCCGTAGCCGACAACAACGACTTCATCAAGTACGGAGCTGTTTTCATTTAGGGTTACGATGAGCTCCCGCTGTGTGCCAACCGCGATTTCTTGCGGCAAATAACCCGTGTAGGAAAACACCAGTACGGCATCTTCGGTGGGCACATCGAGGCGGAATTTCCCATCAAGATCGGAGATAGTGCCACGCGCTGTGCCTTTCAGCAAGACCGTCGCACCGATGATGGGATCTCCATTGGCCGCGTCTGTAATAGACCCGGTTATGGGAATTTGGGCGGTAGAAATAAAGGCAAAAAAGAGAAAGAGAATGGGTAAATTGAACTTCATAGGAGTGTGTTTTTAAAAAAACAGATCCTTTCTTTTCCCGTAGGGAATTCCTGTTTATAGATATAAACAGGAATTCCCTACGGGAAAAGAAATGAGCGCTGCAAGGTCATCCAATCCTTGGAGAGTGCTGGCGTATTTGTGCCAAGGATGCAAAATTTTTATTTTTCATCTTTGCCTCATGGAAGACAAACATTCCATTGAAACCTAACTTGTAAGCACGCTCAAATCCGTGCTTTCCTTTTGCATCTTAAACAAAACTAACAACCATGAAAAAAACATCGGCCATTACCCTACTTTTTGCAGCAGCAACATTATATGCCCTATATGTTGGATGCGATCAAGGAACAAAATCCAACTTGGGAACAGCTACAAACAATTTGTCCCGGTTTCCCCAAGACGTCCTACAATCCTGTGCCCTTAGCCAAAGTGAATTTAATACCTGGTTTGCCTCCGGCACGGCTTCCGAAAATGGAGTGGTTGTTCCGGCCAACAGCGTTACGTTTGCCGGTACCAACCATTGCGATTTCTTTAAATGGGCCTGGCAAATGTTTGCCTGGATGACTTCTCCCACTGCCGACAACAAAGCCGCTGGATTTAAATCAATGATGGAATCCGAAGTGTTTTATACCGTAACTCCCGGAGTAGATAATGGTAATGGTACTACACGCACTTTAATACCCCATACGCCAGGGCAACCCCTACGTGTTACGAGTAGCATCAAGCAGCATGGCCCCAATAGACTTCCAACGATTCTGGATAAGGAAGGGAATTTACTTGAAGTAGAGAAACAATCTGCCAATGTCCAATCGATGGTGCTTAATGGCCGCCAAAAAACAAAGGTTAGCCGGGTTGATATAGATGCCACTGGAAAGCCTGTTTTTAAAGATCATGCAGGAAAAACAATTGAAAATCCCAAAGCCGTAATTGCCCATGCGTCCAATTCAGCTAATATTGTCCAGGAACATAAAGCAAGCAATGGAAAGTCCATATTCCTCGCAACGAGTGGCAAAGTGGTTGAAAGTGAGGAAGGACAGGCAGATGCATACGCTGCCCTGATGGCCAAGAATGGGTCGCTGGTCTACTATATCATCATGGTGAACGATGTATGCGCTTATTACTTCTGGAAATCGCAAGACCTTGAACCCTTTCCAACAACTGCAAAAGAAAGGGACGCTATCAGTGCCTTTGCAAAGTTGAAACACGGCCTCATCTTACCAGATTCCAATGCGCTCGCTATGGAATTTAAAACCTCTTGGGTAGAGCTTAGCAGCATTCCTGTAAGCGAACGGAACAGATATATAACGATTGATGCCGTTATTCCCACCTACAGCCAGACAGATACACTTTGGACGCCCAATGGCGAAAAGACCGTAAAACTGGCCTTGCTAGGCGTGCATGTGGTTGGAAGCACCGCTGGTCATCCTGAATTGCTTTGGGCAACATTTGAGCATCAAAGGAATACGCCAAACCAGTCCTATCAATATCTCAATTCCAAAAATGTGCCTACAACAGTGCCACAGGACACTGGAAAATTTTGGACGCTGAGCGCAAATGCTCGTGACTCCAACTACAATCAAAAACTAATTCATCTTGACGATGATGGCAATGGTTCGATGACTGCAGGATATGCTGATAGTATTAGAGCCAGCAACTGTTTAAGGTTAAATCCATGGGGGAGTCACCCCAATTTATCATCGGCTGCATCCAATAGTGAAATCATTTCCATAAACAATGCGGTCTTAGGTTTTTTGCCAGGAAATGACATCCGAAAGAACTATATGTTGATTGGTACAATGTGGGGAAAATATCCAGGTGAAGGCACCACCTCGTTGGCCAATAGCACTATGGAAACCTTTTTACAAGGGGAGTCTTGTTTAACGTGTCATTCAAGCGGAAGCCATATCGCTGGCGATATAGATTCTGTGCCGCCGATCCCGAGATTTGAGCATAAATAGATTCTTTTTAAAAGAGAGGCTATCCTGAATTCCGAAACCGGAGGCATTATGAAACCTTGGTAAGCGTATTAACCGTGATATGTGGCCAAACAATAGACGTCGAGGAGCCTGTAGGTTGAAATACCAGGTTAATAGTTTGGGTGTATTGCAATTGTAGCTGGTTATTTCCTTCAATCGTTTCAATCCAGAAAATAGCATCCATGGAGGTGGCTTTCGCATTGGAGTCGATAAACGGGATGTTCAGGATTCCGCCTCCGGCATTTATATTATTTGTACTCATTTGCAGTATAGTCATCGCAATAATTTTCTGGTCGCCCAACGCATCTTTTAGGAAGCTATTTGGGTTTGCCTGATCGTTGAATACGCCGGGAAACTGAAGCGGAAAAGTAATTATATTGTCATAACCTATAGGGACTATTCCTTGTCCTCGTGGGCCACTGCCATCAATGCTTGTGGGTTGAGCAGAAGCTTTTGGGAAAAAACTATTGCCTATGGGTTCGCCTGTGGTTGCCTGCTCTGTTGAGGCATGGCCCAGGGCCAACACCGAGTTGCCATGGGGTATCGTAGCAAGCCGGGCAAAATCAAAGCCGCCGCTCGGGTTATTCGGATTGGCCTTTTGTTTAAAATTGAGCAAAAAACCCGTTTCGGCGTGTATTTGCGCACCTGCTGGGAACTGTGGGTTACAGGGTTTATCTGGCGGACAAGCACTGAAAATCTGTTGCTCGTACATCAATCCTGTAATTTCCTGGATCACTTCTTCGCCTTTAATGATAGGACCTTTATTCAAAGCGGCTATCACTGGTTTAAAGGTAAGTATCTCCGTATAAGGGATTACTTCGTACATAAAACCAGATGGACCCGGGATGGATATCACATTCCAGCCCTGCGCTATTTTTTCAGGAGGAATAGCGGCGCTTATCCAGGTACCCATTAATTCGGTAAGCGAGCCTAAATCTACTTGTTCAGCTTCTTCAGCACTGAGGATGCGAGCGCCTCCAATTAATTGATTTTGATGCATGATTTTTATTTTAAAAAGTTGAATAAATTTAATCGTGCAAAAGTAGGTTGCAAAACAATCCCTAATCCCCGTATAAATACTCCAAAGACAAATCAGGTATAAATACCCTCCCCCAAGAAATATTTGTTTTTCACCTTTGCAGGTAAAATTAAAATCATTTGTCACGCAACTTGGCTATTCGGTTGCGGGAACAATCTCTATTCACTATTTAATTTTTCGCCATGTCAAAAGTATCCAGTTCCGTTGAAGCCCACATCGAAAGCACCAACCATCTTGTTTCCGCTGCCGAAATGTTTGTAAGTGGCGCTGAAGATGCTGCAACCCTCGCAGCGTCTGCCGAAGATTTTATAAGTGCTGCCGAAATGCATATCAGCTCCGCAGAAGCCATCGTTAGCAGCTCGGAAAAGCATATTGCGAATCTCTCGAAAGCAGCCGCCTCGGCTGAAGATTCAGTTGCTCATGTATCGAACTTTTTAGGAGCAGAAGATAAGGTAAAATAAAACCCGATTGTCAAAGTCCAGTCCCCTATACCTACAAAATAAGCCAATACTTGCACCAAGCGATGGTGTAGGATTAATGTATGCACACGTATTCTCAACAACATAAATTTACTTAACAATGCGATTCACCAAGTTTAACAATCAAACCCACATTCCCCTTTTCACCACGTTGCTTTTTCTTTCACTCAGTTTTTACCTGGCTTGCACCGGTGGCGGCACGCCAAAGCCGGCAGATGAAACAGCGGTCTTAACTTCTGCTGCACCAGCCATCATTGTTCAACCAGGTGTGCCCTCGGACATTACGGGCGGTGCCCCCAACGCCACGCTGATGCAGGCCGCCTTATTTGCCTGGCAAGAATTTATCGCCCTCAACTGGCCAGCGCTGCCCGGGTTTCGGGATTCTGCCAATGTAAATGCCATGTTTGGAGGCCCGAACGATACTGTTTTGGTGTGGCATACCTTCCGGCATAAGGTTGAAATCTACCCAGGCAACGGTAAGCCGCCACATGGGGCCGAGCAAGGCCCTCCTGACTACGGGTATAATCAATACCCCGCGTATTATTACACTCCCGACTCTGTAGGTAAAGGTGGTGACGGTCAAGTAAAGCCATGTGGTGCCCCCTCCTCCAGTACACCTTGGGTCAATCTGGATGAAATCAATGAAATTGGAGTAGCCACTATGTTTGCCGGTGCAGGCTCTACCACTTATCCGGGGCAGCAAATCCTGTTTTTGGCAAAAGCAAACAAATCGGAGTATGTGTACGTCACCAAAAACGGGTGGAATGCCGGTGGTACAAAATTTAATAACGCTCAAACGAAAACAGTGGCGTATATCAAGAAAAACAGCAACACGCCGCCGCCTACTATGGGCGATTCACTGGTAAGCTTCCCTTATGGTACGATCGAAGTAAAAACCGGATGGCGGCGATTGACGTCGGCAGAACAACAAAGCGGGCATTTTTATACTACCAAGGTTCGGTACTATCAGCTAAGCTCAACTACTAAAAAGCCTTGTTATACGGATGAAGTGTTGGGAATGGTCGCCCTCCATATTATTCACAAAACACCTACGGCGCCGTATTTTACATTTGCCACTTTCGAGCAAACAGACAATATCCTCACCACCGGTGGCAAACCCGTGGAAGATTCCCTTGGAAATCTCATTGCCAACCTGGATTCGATGCCGCTTAATCCGAATTTTAAGGTTAAAAATGCCACGCCGTCTACTCCCATAATGTTTTCGCCGACCATCGCAACCAGCAAACCGGGTAGCAGCCTGTATTATTACAATACCCCCAGCCAAGGCCTGCCAACCGGGTCGGTTACCATAAACAGACGCATGTACCCAATCCCTCCAGATATCATTGCAGCGAACAAGTCGGCGCACGATGCCATTACTACCTACAACAAAAAAAATGGTATTAAAAAATCTCCTTGGACTTACTATAGGCTGACGAATGTGCAATACAAGCCTATCAACAAACCAACTCCTGGGGTCAATTACAGTGCTGCAGATTCGGCCAATTATTATCTTTCCAATAGTGTGGTGGAGTCAGATCACATATTGCAACAGTTCAGTGGAAAATTTTCGGGCTTAAAGGGCGCCGGAGGTAATACCATAACCGACTTTACCAATACCATCCCCCCCAAATCATCCGCTCAAGATACTACCGCTTACAATGCCTACCATAACGGAAAGTTTTTGATGGGCGGGTGTATGGGATGCCACGGCAATGCCACCAATGGCGGCAGCGATTATAGTTTCATATTGGGTTTCCCCGTACAAATACCCGCATTTGCGGCTCCTGCCGGGCAACCGATTGATTTGAATTCATCAAAATTCAAGCAACTAAGGGCATTTTTGAAATTGAACAAGTAAACGTAAGTCCTCCCAAATTTTTATTAGTCGAGCATGTTTGTGGTTTTACCGCCGGATTAATTCAACGCATTTCTTGTGCGCTAAAGGTGGGAAATCGCAAACATGCTCTATTTTTAGCCATCAGGCAACACAGTGCGATCGCAATAAATCTATTTTATCTTTAAAAAGCGCTCCATGGTATAAATCTTCCTCTATGACCGCATCCCAAAGTTTAGATTTTTGAGTGGGGTTCAACAACTTAAGGAGTTGTTGCAGTGCTTCGATGTCGAAAGTAAATAGATTGGAGACACATTTGGCCGTATGCTCTATTTCGTTCTCGGTCAGGATAGCGGCAAAATCCAGCACTGACTTTATTTTAAAGTTATTGATTTCGCTTTCAAGTTCTGGTCTAGCCCTGCCAACGGATGCATCACAGTCAATGATATACAACCAATTTACGTTGTCTGGGTAAACGCTTGCAAATATCTGGCGTATATACTCGTGGCCAGCCCCGGTAACATTGATGTCGTTGATAAAAACAATGCCCTTGTTAAGGAAATTTTCTTCTTTAATGACAAAGTCGTGTTTGCGTTTGAGTGTTGACCTTTTTTCAAAGGAAAACTTGCTGTAATCGTGGTAATTGCTAAAATCTGTATCATTTCCAAAAGTGAATACCGCCTCCTCTGTATTAGCCAACTCAACGATTGATAAATAGTCTGCCGCTCCTGCTTTGCGCTTAAGCCGTTCATAAACTGCCCTGCATAAAAGATTTGCTGCTCCCGGCCTCCTATGGCGAGGTGGAGATGTCAATACCCAATGCGTGTACTGTGGGTTGGCTGCTATGATTTCTTCCGCTACCGGCGTAAGCAATGCTGCATAATGTTGCACACTGCTGGTGACACCCATTTTTAAAAAGGGGTACTCCTGATAAATCTCAAGGCCCAAATCAAGCGGATAGCTTGTAATCTGATGGAGCGAGCGGATGATATCGGTATTTCCAATCATGATAACTTGCTTTTAATGGGTGTATTTAATTCTTCATCTTCTTATGTAAACCACGTAGGTTTAAAAGATCCACTTTTTTATTCATTCCAATGCGCCGTAAGCGCATCCAAATAGGCTTGAATGGTTGCAAGGATCATTTCTCGCGTCATCCTGTTCGCTCTAAAATCTTCTGCCATGCCATAACATAAAGAATCCATTTTGGACTCTGCCTCCGCCATTTCATAGCCCCATAAAGTGCCCTTGTCACTCATTAAATGAAACGGGATTTGTAGCGCAGGGTCGGGTCGTACAAAGTCGGCGTAGTCCGGCAAAATCGAACCGCCCCAACGCAACAACTTGTCGGAAACCAAACTGAGTACCGGATTTTCAAAGGCTTCTTTGACGTAATAGGCCTGAAAATCAACCAAGGTCGCCCGTGTTGGTTTTAGCCCGATTTCTCGGGTATGCTGAATGTTGATGCCCTCGAAACTGAGCTCCCCTACCCCATCTTTGTAATGGCTGACGTTTTCGATTTCTGTTTTTTGTGCTTCGTTGAAAAAATCAACGTGCTGATCGCCATAGTATATTTCAAATTGGCCGTTTTCTTTCTTTACTTTCACCGTGGTGACGCTATTGTTAGAAGTAATGCCATATTTACGGAGCAGTTGCTCTATCTCCAGTTGTACTTGTTGGCCCGTTGAGCCATAAGGATAAAGTCCGCCCGAATCCTTGGGCCTCCGGTGCGCCCGCCGCACCAGCAGTCCCGCCGGGCTGTTGTGCATCCAATTGTTTTGTTCGTCAAAACCAAGGTCTATGATTGCATAAACGGGCAATGTTTGAACGGCACTTTTGCTGTGCCTGAAAATCCCTTGGAGCAATTCCTGTACAATCAATTCAAACAAAGCATAGCCAAGCCGGTAGATGCCATTGCTATGTGCTCCGTTGTCGGGCTTTACATTGGGCGCAACGCCCGTGCCTTTTACATCTATCAACCTGTTTTCAAAAACAGGCTTTTCCGGGTCGCCGCCGAGCAAAAGCCCTTTGTCATTTTCTTCGATGGAGAACACGTGCGCCCGGCCGTAGGCTGGGGGGCGGAACGCCGTTACCCGTTCATTTCCAGTCGCTATCGGTGTATTGACAAAAGATTGCTTCGCCTGGCTTTGAGATACAAAGGCTGTATTGCGTATTAGCCATTCGTCCATTTTATGGCTTATAGCCTTTTGCTTTTCACCTCCATTTAATGCGCTCAAACGCGGAAATTCTTTTTCCAAGGCGCGATCTCGCAGCTGCGGAAAATCGTGCTGAAGCAAAGCGTAATTGGCATAAACAACCCTGGCCCCGACTACGCGCAATACGGTTTCCGGTATAACGCCGCTCTGGTCTAAGTCCTCTATTGTACTTAGAATGGGGCCAGGGGCAAAGCCTTCGCCAATGTTGTAGGTTTTTGATGCAGATTTCGAGGGCATTTTTATTGATTGTTTGTAATTGGTCAGGGATATTCCTTTTGCCACTAATTGCACTAATTTTCACGAATTAGCACAACAAGCCAATCCGCTTTTTAATCCGTCAAATGTGCCGTTAGCGCATTCAAATAAGCTTGGAGCGTAGCCAGAAGCATTTCCCGCGTCATCTTGTTCGCCCTGAAATCTTGCGCCAGGCCATAACAGAGCGAGTCCAATTTGAAATGCCCCTCACCCAGATTATAGCCCCAAATATTGCCTGTGCCATACAGCAAATGAAACGGAATCTTTAATTCCGGGGAAGGTCGGACGAACCCTGGGTGCTCCGTCATAACCGCCCCTCCCCAACGCAACAACTTGTCGGAAATCAAACTGAGCACCGGGTTATCAAAACTTTCTTTGGAGGTATAAGATTGAAAATCCACCAAGGTTGCCTGCGCCGGGTTGAGCCCGATTTCGCGGGTGTGCTGGATGTTGATGCCCTCAAAACTGAGTTCGCCCATACCGTCTTTATAGTTGCTAACTTTTTCAATTTCTGCTTTTTCAACTTCGTTAAAAGCGTAAATGTCTTGATCACCATATCGTATGCGCAACTGTCCGTCTTCTTTCCATATTTTCACCGTACTGGCTTCATTGACAGAGGTAATGCCATATTTACGGAGCAGCTGTTCTATCTCCAATTGCACATACTGTCCGGTGGAGCCATACGGATAAAGCCCGCCTGAAGCCTTGGGCCGTCGGTGCGCTCGTCTTACCATCAGGGCTGCCGGCCTTGTCTGCATATTGGCGCTTTTTTCATCAAAGCCAAGGTCAATGATGCCATAAATCGGGAGCGTTTGGAGGGCACTTTTGCTGTGCCTGAAAATCCTTTGGAGCAATTCCTGTATTATCAGTTCAAAAAAAGCCCAGCCGAGGCGGTAGACACCGTTGCTGTGCGTACCGTTCACTGGTTTTATATAGGGCGCGACGCCAGTGCCTTTCACGTCTATCAACCTGTTTTCAAAGGCAGGCTTTTCCCGGTCGTCGCCCAATAAAAGCCCTTTTTCGGTCTCTTCAATAGAGAATACCAATGCCCGGCCATAGCCCGGTGGCCGATATGCAGTCACGCGTTCATTTCCAATGGGTATGGGTGTGTTGACGACCGATTGACTCGCCTGGCTTTGAGACACAAAAGCCGTATGACACAGCAGCCATTCGTCTATTTTTTGTGCTATAGCCTTTTGTTTTGAGATTCCTTTTAATGCAGCCAAGCGTGGGAATTTCTTTTCCAAGGCTAGATCTTGCAACTGCGGAAAATCGTGTCGAAGCAACGGATAATTGGCATAAACAATCCTGGCACTGGCGACGCGAAATACGGTTTCCGGAAAAACACCGTCTTGATCCAGCTCTTCTATAGCGCGCAGGATTGGACCGGGAGCGAAGTCTTCGCCAATGTTGTAGATTTTTGATGTATGCTTGGGCATGAATGAATCAATTTAAAGCTAATCATACAGCGCAACAACCGATGTAATGCGGCCATTGACCATTACTTTTTTTAATTGCATTCCATACAAATCAGATAGTATCTGATCCGTAATCATCTCCTCCGTAGTGCCATATAAGTAATCGTCAAGTCCGCGCAAGATCAATACTTTGTCTGCTACATGAATAACATGATTGGGATCGTGCGTGGAAAAAACAGCCGTGGTGTTTGATTCTTTTAAAGCACTGATTACAGACAGGATATGGTTCTGGTTGCCGTAATCGAGCGCCGCACAAGGCTCATCAAAAATGATACATTTACTACCCACCGTCAGTGCGCGGGCAATCAATGCCATTTGTTGTTGCCCGCCGCTAAGTTTGGAAAAGTTTTTGTCCAGAAGCTCTGTGATACCCAATTTTTCCGCACAAAATCTGGCCGTTTCATAATCCGATTTCTTTGGCACCGAAAAAGCGCCAATGTATTGATATCGGCCCATCACAATCGTGTCGAGCACCGTCATATCATATACGAAATTTACTTTTTGAGGCACATAGCCTACGGGGGGGACAATGTCAATTTTACCGCCCTGAGGTTTATAAATTCCTGTGATACATTTGATCAGTGTGGTCTTGCCGCTGCCATTTTTCCCAAGGATAGCGCAGACCTCTCCTTGGGCGACCGAAAAGGAAATGTCCCTGAAAACCGGGGTCTGATTTTCAGGATAGGTGTATGCCAATTTATTGATGTTAAGCATTGGATACTTTTCGGGTATGTAACAAATAAGCCAAAACAGGTGCGCCCACCAATGCCGACAATATTCCAATGGGAACTTCGCCAAAAGGAGAAATACGCACCAAGGTATCGGCCACCACGAGATAAATGCCCCCAATAAGTCCCGATGTCACCACCAGGCTTCTGTAATCTGAGCCCGTAATCATCCGGGCAATATGCGGCACCACAAGGCCCACCCAGCCAATCGTGCCACTCACAGAGACGGTAGCCGCCGTCACCAAAGTTGTCAAGGCGAGGAACAATATCCTAAGTTTGACGACATCAACGCCCAGCGCATAAGCTTCTTCGTCGCCGAGTGCAAGCAAATTGATCACATAACGGCTTTTAAAAATGATGGAAAAACAAACCAAACAAACAGCTCCGAGCAACAGAACTTTGCTGGCATCTGCGCCGTTAAAACTCCCCATCAACCAATAAACAATAACGGGCAAGGTGTCCCTTGGATCGGCCACAAAAGTGACCAAAGAAACCAAGGCCGAGAAGAGTGCCCCGGTCACGATGCCTCCCAGAATAATGGCCAGTATATTTTTGCTGCCCACTTTTCCGGCGATGCTCATGGTGAATAAAAGGGACAATAAGCCGCCTACAAAGGAGCAGGCCATTACCGCTATGCCGCTCAGCGCCATGAAAATAGCAGAGACCGCGCCAAATGCCGCGCCGGAGGATACACCAATCATGCTGGGCCCTACCAATGGGTTTCGGAAAATGCCCTGCAAAACCGCTCCCGATACGGAAAGCGCCATTCCAGAAAGTGCTGCCAATAGAATCCGGGGTAAGCGCAACTGAAAAATCACGCTGTATTCAACCGAGTTTACGGCCAATTCCGGATGAAAAAGCCTTACCCATATCGCATGGTATAATTTTTCAAACGAAATGGTATAGCGCCCCAGCATCATTGCCATGCCTATAGAAAGAAACAACACGATTAATAAAAACACCTGAAGGGCCGTTTGCTTTTTCGCCATTTTCAATCTTTGCTATTAAACTTTGTATAAAACGGGGATGCAGCATTGGCCTGATAAAACAATACTTGGTCTATATCGCTTTCCGTCAGGTTTATCTTATATTGCCACGAATAGGATGTTCGAATTTCTTCCCGCATGTTGTAATCAAAAAGATCTGGCTGTATCAGTTCCGCCATCCATTTCCAGATAAGTATGGATTCGTTGCTTGCCCAGATGGGCGCTTTAAAAACGCGCCGGTTTCGCACAGCGCTCAAGTCGGCTAAAATCGGATTTTGATAAATGTCTTCGGGGTCTGTGGTATTCAGCCAGCCCCCGAAAAGGATAATGTCAGGGTCCCATTCCAGTATTTGCTCCAAATTTACACAGCGGTCAATCCCTAAACCAGCGCCCATATTCCGGCCACCAGCCAGGTTGATGCAAAAATTTTCATAGCATTTCTCACCGCCAACGCATAGCGTTTCATAATTGTAGAAGAAGATCACTTTTGGTCTCTTTTCGGATAGAATATTATCGCTCACTGTCCTTATTTGCCGAAGGGTGCTATCGCGCAATTGCATGATACTGTCGGCCATTGCTTCGCGTCCCATAGCCTGCGCCACGATGTGTATCATGTCGCGGTCATTTTGATCGCTTCCGTCATAGTTTATGCCCACCACATTGAAGCCAAAACCCTGCATTTGCGCGATCGCTTCCGCGTACCTGCTCCAGTTCAGGATCATATCAGGCTTCAGTCTGATAAGTTCCTCTATGTTTGGCGAAAACGACTTGGAGCAAATCTTATCCGATATTTTTTGAAGGCCCGTAAAATACTTGTACAGCACATTAGATTGCATGGATAGTTTGGCAACCGGATGAATCCCGACCAAACGTCGGTCGCTGGCATCAAGCCCCATTATAATAATGGGTATCGGGTGTTTGCAAAGGCTGATGATGCGCTCAACGTGGCCTATATGCCCGGATGGCGCAGCTACCTGCGGTGTATTTTTGCTTGTCGTATTGACCAGATAAATGACACCGCAAATAATGGCTATGAATGTGAACAGGAAAAATTTCTTCATAGACTGTATGTTGTTGGACGTTGGCTTATTATCCCGTAGGGATTTCCTGTTTATAGAAAAATTGCAAATAAACGATTAAAAACCCCATAGGGGTTGCCCGTAATATTTAAAGTGTGTTTGACCAAAACCAAGCCTCGGAATCTTGAGGAAACCCCTACGGGGTAAAAACACACAAATTGACGGATCTATAAACAGGGAATCCCTACGGGATACTAATGGAGGTGACGGGTTAGCCTTAATATCCCTTAGGGATTCCCTGTTTATAGAACACTGGCAAATAAACAATTAAAAACCCCGTAGGGGTTGCCCGTAATATTTAAAGTGTGTTTGACCAAGCCCCGGAATCTTGAGGAAACCCCTACGGGGTAAAAACACACAAATTGACGGATCTATAAACAGGGAATCCCTACGGGATAATGAGGTTAACCAATTTCAAATCGAGCATTAATACCAAGAGCAGCACGTCCAAAGTCCAACGTCCAATATCCAACGTCCAATATCCAACGTCCAAAAACTACTCATTCCACCACAACTTTTGATAAAGCGTTGTTTGCGGAATATTCGGGTTGGTGCTCACCTCATTTTGCGGATAAAGCCCCCTCCAAACAAAACTGGTCGCAACCGGAACGTCATTGTCATCATGGGGTATTCTATGGTAACCCGGGTATTGATAATTATGACGCCGCACATCTACCCAACTTTCAACATTCATTGGAAACATGGCAATATATTTTTGCGTCATGATCTTTTCCAATGTAATGGTTTGGGCAGTTTCCTGAGCATTGTTTTGCTTGTAGTCTGCTATTTTTTGTACATACTGCGCCAAATCATTGCCAGTCACAGTACCCGTGTACCAAGCTGAAACCTTATCAATAGAGGCGATGATTCCCAGATTGCAAGCATCTGCGGCCCTTGGCAGGTCACTGCTCCTAAAAGCCGCCTCTGCCTCTATAAAGCGGAGTTCCGCGTAGGTGGCAAGATGCATCGGGGCATCTTTTTTGTCGAAATAACCGCCCAATCTGGAGTAGGTCTGTATCAGGTTGCCAGAAGTGGGGCTGCTGTTGTCTTTTCCCCGGTAAGCGCCGTCAGTCAGGGCTTTTGTCCAGTAGTTTTCTTTTCTCGGATCGTTGCTGGTTTCCAATAAGTTCATAAAATCATAGGAGGCCAATATCCAGGGGTTTTGCGAATAGAAACCGGACCAGGGATTGTCTCTCCCTGAATTCTTGTATGGATACACAAAATCAAGGTTTGAAGAAGTGAAACCCGCTGCGAGTCCATTTTCAACATAAATCAAAGCGGCATGGGCGGAGGTTATGGGGTCTTTGATACTGAGGTGGTTGTGATAACGCGCCAACATCAAAAACGCAAGCCCTTTCCATTTCTGGACATTTCCACCATAAACAAAATCTTCCGCGCCTAAAGGCTTGACCGGTGTCCGTTCCAAATCAACTATACTTTCTTCCAAAAGAGTAAAAATGGTAACGTAAATGGTTTGCTGTGTATCCGTGCGAGGTGCCGGCACCAAGGGACCTTGCAATGCCTCAGAATACGGTATATCCCCGTAAATATCCGTCATATAGCCCAAGGTATGCGCCGACAAAATTTTTGCAACGGCCACATGGTGCCACAATTCTTGTTCCGTCCCGCGCTTGATCACATCTTTTGCATCCAATAGGCCATTATAGAGTTTGTCCCAATCGGACTCTCTATTGGTGATCTCGTTCCATTGATCGTAGAAACTATAGGTTCCAGCGAAAGCCCGAATAAACGTGCCGCTCATATAATCATAACTCTCTTCTATCCTTGAATATTCGGACAAGATATTGTCTTCCGCTGCGGTCAATACCAGTTTTACATCTGCGGTGACCGGGTTGTTGGGGTCTGTGTTCAATTCTTCAAAACTTTTTTTACAACTAAAAAGCAGGAGAATCGCCAGAACAGGGAATATTTTTTTCATGTTTCAAAAATTAGAAGTTCATTTTTAAGGAGAAAGTATAACTTTTGGTGCCGGGCACTGCGAACATGTCAATAACCTGAACATTGCCAGGCCCCAACGCGCTCGCCGATTCCGGGTCTACACCGCTGTAGGGCGTGCTGATCCAAAGATTGCGGCCAGAGGCTGTCAATACGGCTCGTTTGATAAATGTGTGCTTCAACCAATTTGGATTGATCTGATAACTCAGCGCAATATTCCGCAAGCGCACCCAAGAAGCATCTTCCATACCCGGTTCGTCTATGAAGCTGCGTTTCGATCTAAAATAGTCTTCCGTTAAAACGACTTCTTTTGTATTGACAGCGCCGGTAGATTTTACGATTCCTTCAATAAGCGTCGTAGTGCCCAATTTTTCCACATCAATATCGCTGCCAAAAGCCCACATGGCCAGCCGGGATTCGTTCAGCAAGGATCCGCCCTGTTTAATGTCAAATAAAAAACTCAGGTTCCAGTTTTTGTAACCCAGCCTATTGGACAAATTAAGGTTCCAATCCGGGTTCGGGTCGCCCAGAATTTTTTGGTCGCTGGACTTAATCGGATACCCGTCATCGCCAAGCAGGAGATTGTTCTGATTGTCCCTTTCATAATAAGAACCACTCAAGGCCCCATAAGGATGCCCCGGTTTTACAATGATATTGGCACCAAACCATGCAGATTGACCAATAATGATCTCATTCAGCCCGGCTGGTATTTCCAGCACTTCATTCTTGTTTTTTGTAAAATTCAGCCCAATATCCCATCTCCAATTCTTTGTTTTGTGCAATAGATTAGCCGTGGAAAGGGAAGCCTCCAAACCTTTGTTTTCAATAACCCCTGCATTGAGAATGTAGGAAGTATAACCCGTACTGCCCGGCAAAGTCGCCAGCGCGATCTGGTCTTTGGTGGTTCGATTGTAATAGGTTAAATTCAGGTTGAACAGCTCATTTAAAAAAACCAAATCAATGCCCGCTTCAAAGGAGGTGGATAATTCCGGCTTGATATTTTGATTCTTGGAATCGTTGGCGACCGAAAAAGCGGATTGTCCTGATACGATATTGCTGAGGTAATAGGTGTTGGTCGTGGCATAAATGGGCGCGTCGTTTCCTATCTGGGCAACAGAAGCCCTTATCTTTCCAAAGTTCAACCAATTCGTTTTCAGGAATTTAGAGAAAATAAAGCCTGCGCTGGCGGAAGGATACAAATAAGAATTGTTGTCTTTAGGTAAGGTGGAAGACCAGTCGTTTCGCGCAGAGAGCTCCAGGAACAAAAAATTCTTATACCCAAAGTCCAGTTGCCCAAACGCGCCAATAATTCTGCGATTTTTAACGGTGTTGGTTACGGTGACTTTTTTTGCATTGGAGATGTCGTCAAAGTTTTTAAGGTTTAAAGATTGCCCGTAAATAAAAGAGCGATCGTAGTGCTGCTCAAAAACATTGTTGCCGATCAAAAAATTGATGTTGAAGTTCCCATTGAATACACTTTTGTATCCAGACAAGATTAAATCAGAGTTTATATCTCTGGAGTTAGCATACAGGTCGTAAATATCTCCTTCCAGAATAAAGGGCGATCCAATGGGCCGAACGCGTTTTCTTTTTTCGCCGAAATTGTCTATTCCAAGTTTGTAACTCAAATCGAGGTTTCGGGCAAGTTTATATTCAAGGCCAATATTTCCGATCAAGCGATCCACGTTACAGTTTTCCGGCTCTTTCTTGACAATCCAGACGGGGGAGGGTTTGAAATTTGTCTTGGAATAAAAAGTCGTGTTTCCCTGGCTGTCTTCCCATGGGTCCTTGATATTATACACCGAATTGAAAATCGTGCTCAAGCCATACGTTGGGCTTCTATAGCCTGTCGGGAAAACAACCATGTCGGACCCAATGTAATTGGAACTCATGCTTACAGTCAGCCTGTCTGTCAGGTTGTAATCGCCTTTCAAGAGGAAAGAGCGTTTTTGATAGGCGTCATCTGGCATGATAGAATGTTGATCAATATTGGTAAAGGCCGTAAAAACACTTCCTTTATCATTCCCGGCAGAAAGGCTCAATGCGTTTTTGGTAGACAAGCCGGTTCTCCAAAAATCGTCGTAGTACCCAGTGTAGTTTGGAATCAGTTGGCCGGACACATCTTCCACGGTGCCGTCCATGTTCAAATCAATCACCGTCCCAGCAGGAAATACGGGATTGTCAGCATAAGCCGGGCCGAATTTTCGGGTAGAGGTAGCGTTGAAAACACCGCCTGAGCCTTGCGTGAATTTGTGCTGAATCTTGGGCGATCTGCTAATTTCGGAGAATTCCACCGAAGAATTAAGGGCAATATCAAAGCCTTTTTTCCCGCTTTTGGTTTTGATCAGGATCACGCCATTGTTAGCCCGGCTGCCATACATCGCCGTAGCCGCGCCTCCTTTCAACACGGAAATAGATTCAATGTCAAACTGATTGATATCAATGGCCCTGTTCGTCCCTCTGTAAATGCTGTAGGCATCGCGATAGTCGGCCAGGTTTCCACCTGCATTGCTCGGATCCGTTTGATTGCTGATCGGAACGCCATCTACTACAAATAAGGGCTGATTATTGCCACTTATGCTGGAATAGCCGCGTATGACAATGTTAGATCCACCCCCTGCGCCGCCCCCGGCGGGTGTAATGTTCACCCCGGCAAGTTTTCCATTCAAAGCG
>JACMMM010000692.1 GCA_014379065.1 Saprospiraceae bacterium | reverse complement strand
CTGGCCCGATTGAGCACTTTGTTGGGCGAGACCGATTGGGTTGTTCGCCAGGCCATTGCCGGTGAGGCCGTTGTTCGTGAAAGCGGTCTGAGTGCCCCAGTTATCGGTACCACCCCCACCACCATTTTGAGCATAAAGGGCGTAGGGCACACTCAAAAGTTCGGAATTGCCGATTTCGTCAAAAACGTTGGGTGAAGATTCGAGCAATACGGTGAGGAATTTAGAACCTGCCGACCAGTTGATGCTGGCAAAAGTGCTCACTTGAGGCTGTCCGCGGCCAATAACGAGATTTATCAGGCCAAATTCGTTTGTCGAGCCCACGTGTTTTTCCTGATAGTCTACTTGACCGGTGGGACTGCCGCTCCGAATAGAAAAAAGTAAAGTCACCGTCTGGTTCGTGACTGGAACGCCCGTTTGATCGTTGCGTACTATGCACTGGTAGTTGATGCCTTGGGGCACCGTTTGCGCGACAATGGAAAAAGCCATTGCAAGCAAAAACGACAAGGATAGGAGAAAACGTTGTTTCATAATTTTATTAAATCGGTTTGGAATGAATGGTCGTTGAAGGGGTTGAGGAAGTTGAGGGTTGAGGATCTGTGTTAGGGTTTAAGGTTGAGATCTTAACCCTAAACTCCTATATACGCACTATACGTAGGGTTGCTGAACCCTGAGTAGCAGGGTCTTGCAACAAAAGGAAATACACGCCGGGAGGCCAGGCAGTAGCATCAATGGCAGAACCTTCAGGAGATGCGAGCGTTTGATTTTCAAACATGGGCCTTCCAAGCATGTCAAACGCCGAACCTAAGAGATACCCTTTTTTTTCAGGTGAAAAACGCAAGGTGAGCAGGCCTTCAGTAGGGTTGGGGAATAGACTCATGCCCCAATCGGCTAGGTTTGCGGTGCTTACAAAATTCAGTCCGCAAGGGTCTGGCTGGTGAAATCCTTGGGTAAATGCATAGCCAGCGCCGTGGAGCGTCTTTACGAAAGGTTCGCCCACCGTCCATGCAAGGTAGCGATTGCCTTGGTTGCCTTGGCCCCCAGAAGAAGCCACCACCTCCATGCAAGCATCAAATTGCTGGGCGGCACAAGAAAAACTAAAAAGAAAGAGAATGGAGAAAAGTGATAAAAATCGGTTCATAGAAATCAGTTTTATTGATTAAAGTGGCGAAAAAGCCGTTTGGAAGGAATAGAATCCCACAAAGCAAAACATTTCGCAAAAATCTAGCCAGAAAACTTGAAGAAGTGTCGGATTTTTGTCATTGCGACTGTTGGCAAGCTATACAACACGGATCTGATGGATTTGATGCAGGAAAACAGATTTTTAGAAATCCACGATCATCCGTGTCCTTGCTACAATTTTTGAGGCCCTTTAACGTACCCAATCCTCTATGGTCACTCCTAAAAGTCTGCCGCTTGGCATTTTGCTGTTTTTCGTTCTTTCGATGCTGAATGCCCAACCCCATAAAGCACAAAAAGTTTTGGCGGAGGAAGCCCGACGCTTCGAAGCGATGACACGGGCCGATACCAGCACTTTGCGGCCCATGTTGGCTGATGAGCTGGTATATGTTCACTCCAATGCCCTGAAAGAAAACAAGTTAGAACACTTGGCAGCCATTGCGTCTCGAAAATTGGTGTACGAAAAAATGGAGCGACAAGAAGCCAGTGTGCGTTTTTATGGCAAAACGGCACTTGTAAATGGCGTGGTTAAAGTGCGTGGTATTTTGAACGGCAATGCTTTTGATCTTCGCTTGTTGTACCTGGCTGTTTACCGTAAAAAGCGAGATAATTGGGTGCTGACTAGGTGGCAGAGCACTAAAACTAGCTAAGATTTGGGTCACTTCCCAAGCCTTATATCTGGGTTCAGCCCTTCTGATTCGAGGTAGGCATGGATGTTCATCTGCACTCCATCTATGAGTTCCACGTCTTTGTCCCAATCAAAAATCTGCCAAGGCGCGTCGGGCGTGGCAGAAATCACGTTTTTACTCTTGGTAAAAACCCACACCACTTTTTCGGTGCCGTAGGTAAAAAGTCGGCGCACTTTGCGCACTACATACTCTTGGAAAAGGTCGGAATCGCGTTCTGGAAGTTCCACGTTTACATCTACCTCAATGACGAACTTGGCGGGTACGGTGACAAATTTGGTAGTAATCTGGTCGGGGGTGAGCACAGTGCGGTCGAACACCACCACATCGAGGCCCATGTTGTTGCGGAAATCGGGGTGGAAACCCAATTCACCTGCGCCGATGCGATATTTTTTAATATTCAAATGTGCTTTTAAGAGGTCAGATAGGTAATTTTTAATGAAAAATTGGAGGCCACTGTCGCTCATAACTTCTTCAAGTGTTTTGGTTTTGTTCATTACCTGGCGGTAGCCAGCATAATAAAACGGGATGCCGTCAATGATCTCTCGTACCAGGTATGTAGGGATGTTGCGCCCATTGGGGCGTTTTGGAAGCGTGCTGGAAGGGAGCGCGATTGTTTCGGCGTTAGTGCTCATGTTTGATAATTTCTACAAAAATAAAAGGATTTTCTTGCAAGAAACAAATTTTATTAATCATGGTCAAGATTAATCTACAGCGTCCAACCACCAAAGTCTGACTACTTTTGCGGCGCAAAAACTACCGCCTCTTATGCAATACATCGGCGAACATCTTCTCCCAGGCAAGTTGGGCCACCTCTTCGCAGTGCTGTCGTTCGTGGCCGCACTTTTAGCTTCCGTTTCATTTTTTATTGCCACGCAGCGAAGGGAAACCGCCCAGTACAAAGGCTGGCGCAACGTGGGACGCTATGCATACCTCTTGCATGGTTTGGCGACATTGGGCATCATCGGGATGTTGTTCTGGATATTGACAGGAAAGATGTATGAATACCAATATGCTTGGGCGAATGTGTCGGACGACCTTCCCATGCAGTACGTTTTTTCGGCTTTTTGGAAAGAACAACAGGGCAGCTTTCTGCTCTGGAGTTTCTGGCACATTGTGCTGGGCATAGTCCTGATGTTTCGGGCCGGGAAATGGGAAACGTCCGTTTTGACAGTCATCGCATTGGCGGAGGTGTTCATTGCTTCCATGCTTTTGGGCTTGTATTTCAATGAGTTCCGACTCGGGGCAAGCCCGTTTGACCTCCTGCGCGATGTGATGGACGCGCCGATATTCAACCAAGCCGATTACCTCTCCAAAATAAAAGGAAACGGGCTCAACCCGCTCCTGCAAAACTATTGGATGACCATCCATCCGCCTACCCTGTTCTTGGGCTTTGCCAGCACCGTGGTGCCATTTGCATTCGCCATCTCAGGACTTTGGCTGCGGGAACACAAAGAATGGCTAAAACCCGCCCTCAAGTGGTCACTTTTCTCCGCTACAATACTCGGCACGGGCATTCTGATGGGTGCCGCCTGGGCTTACGAAGCGCTCTCCTTTGCCGGGTATTGGGCATGGGATCCCGTAGAAAACACCTCATTGGTGCCCTGGCTGACGCTCCTGGCAGGTATCCATACCAACCTCGTCGCTCGTAGCACCGGCTATTCTATCCGCAGTACTTACGGTTTTTACCTACTCACGTTTATTCTAATTCTTTACTCCACCTACCTGACTCGGAGCGGAATCTTGGGCGATACATCTGTGCATTCTTTTACCGAGATGGGGCTTGGCTTGCAATTGATTGTGCTGATGGGCGTGTTTTCGTTCATGGGAATTTGGCTTTTGGCCGTGCGATGGAAATTGGAAACTTGGGAAGTGAAACCGCACAAGGTCCTCGTACCAATGCCTGCAATGAAGGAGGAAAGCGCAGCCTCCCGCGAGTTCTGGATGTTCATCGGCTCGCTGGTGCTGTTGTTCTCAGCCTTGTTGATGACGGGCGCTACTTCGCTCCCAGTTTGGAACAAAATCGTGCATGTCTTTAATCCAGACTATGTAGGCGCAGCCCTTAAAGACCCAATAGAGCACCACAACCGCTACCAACTTTGGATCGCGGTGTTTATTGGCTTACTTACAGGTGTGGCGCAATGGATGCGTTACAGCGAACGAAACTGGAAAGTTCAAGCCAGAAATTTTGCCCTTCATATAGGCATCGCAGCGGTTGGGGCTGCCTTGCTAACCGTGCTGAACGCTCAATGGATTCATATTAGGGCTTGGCAGCTCTACACGTTTTTATTTGCAGGAATGTTCACCATCGTGGCCAATTTGGACTACCTGATTTCGGTGATGAAGGGCAATTTGAAGCTCGCTGGTTCGGCGGTCTCCCATGTTGGCTTTGGTGTTTTGCTTTTGGGTATTCTAAGTACAGGACTGGGGAAAGATTGGATTTCGGTGAACACCTTTGCCATGGAAGGCTTGATAGAAGGAGCTGATGATGAGGCGCTTAGACGCAGTGTGATCTTGATGAAAGACGCTCCCATGCCCATGCGAGGGTTCAACGCCATCTACACAAAAGACACACTGGAACGCCAAACGCGCAGTTTCACTGTCAATTTCCAACGGCGCGATGAAACCGGCAACCTTACGGGAGACAACTTCACGCTGTACCCCAACGTGATGTACGACCGCCAGTTTACAAAAGTGGTAGCCAACAACCCTTCCACCCAACACTATTGGAATTATGATGTGTTCACGCTGGTATCTTCCTTGCCCAAAGGCGAACTTGACCCAGCATTTGCGAAACAGCAAGAGGACAGCTTGAAATATGAAAAATATGAAGCGGTAGTGGGCGACACTATTTTTACAAAAAAACATTACTTAGTGGTAGAAGCTGTAACCAAAACACCGCAACACCCCGATTATCGAGCCGAAAAAGGCGACCTGGCTGTAGGGCTAAAAATGCGTGCTTATGCATTAGGCGACCCGAAAGCATATGCTGCGGCGCCCATGCTTTACCTCCGTCCCGCAAAAGGAGGCTTCACCTTGCAAGCTGATGTTGGGCAATTGCAAATGAAAATCAGGCTGAACGAAGCTTCAATGGAGCACGTCTTCAAGGCCGAAGAGGCATTGAAATACACCAATTTTGATCTGAAAGAAGGGAGCGTTTTTGAGTTCAATGGCTACCAAATCCGATTCAAAAAAGTCATTAAAGATGTACAGCACCCCTCCTACGCGCCCGAACCTGGTGATATCGCGGTGGCTGCTGGTCTGGAAATAACCGCCCCCGACGGGCGAAAAGCAGAGGCTGCCCCTGTTTACCTCATTCGCGACAACCAACCTTTCAGCCTCAAAGACGAAGCACCATCTTTGAGCCTGCATTTCCGATTTGAGAAAATTGACCCCAAAGAAGGTGTCCTGACCATCGGAGTAGCACAAACGCCGGCAAACCAAGGTGGAATACCCATAGAAATTGCCGAAAACGCCGCCCGGTCCGATTATATCGTGTTGGAAGCCATTATTTTCCCAGGGATCAATCTAGTTTGGGTCGGCAGTATCATGATGTTCCTCGGCCTTGCTCTTAGTTTTTGGAAACGGATATTCATGAAGTGATGAAGCGATAGATCGCTTCATCACGCTATCACTTCATCACGCTATCACTACATCACTTCATGCTTTGCTGTTAAACTTTTGCAAACCGAATCGGCTGGATAAACGGGGCTGTTTTGAAGCAATCTACTTTTGACCCAAGAAAAAATATTATCCATCCTATCTCTCACCATAAATACTTCAAGTATGGAAAGGAATAAACAAGTTCAGATTGGCCTGCTCGCTTTGCTCGCCATTCTGTTGATTGCCAATCTCACTGGCGGCGGTTTCAGAAACTGGTTCGGCCAATCCGAGGCGGAAAAAATTCAAGAATCGGCAGCAGCCTACAACGCTGCTAGCCAATCGGGTAATATCCCCGGAACAAACGAAAATGTTGTGACGGTGCCAGCCGGCCCTGCCACCACTATCCAGTACGAACAGCCCGTGTATGACTACGGTATCGTTGACGAAGGCGAAATCGTGAAACACAACTACAAATTTAAAAACACGGGCAATGAGCCACTCGTCATCAGCAACTGCAAAGGCTCTTGCGGCTGCACAGTACCCACTTGGCCTAAAGAACCTATCCCTCCTGGCGGCGAAGGCGAGATCAAAGTGGAGTTTAACTCCAAAGGCAAGCCCGGCCCGCAAAGCAAACGCGTAACAGTGACGGCCAACACCGCCCCCACCGAGACTTTTATTGAAATAAAAGGCGAGGTGAAAGGCAAAGAACAGCCTGCTGTCAAGGGTCAATAAAATATTGCAATTCAGGAATTGATTTGAGGGCTTGGCAGCTTCGTTGCCAAGCCCTTCTTATAAAAAAACAACTCCTTATGTCTGATTTATCCCTTCATATGCCCCTGCGCTGGGCAGATTTTGATGCCAATTTCCACTTGCGCCATTCCGTGTATTATGATTTTGGCGCTACAGCCCGGCTCGATTATTTGACAAAATACGGCCTGAGCTACGAGTTGATGCAGGCCGAGCATTTCGGCCCGGTACTGTTCCGTGAAGAGGCCATATTCCGTCGCGAAGTGCGCCCCGGAGATACCATTTTCATCAATTTGTTCGTGACCAAAATGCGCCGCGATTTTTCACGGTTTTCTTTTCGCCACGAAATCACTCGCGCAGATGGCACCCTTTGCGCTGTGATGAACGTAGATGGGGCTTGGATTAACACTAATTTGCGCAAACTCACCATTCCCTCGGCACAGGTCGGCGCAATTTTAGATGCATTGCCAAAGTCGGAGGATTTTGAATGGGCTTAATTCTTGATTTCTATCACATTCACCCCAGAATCATTCAACCAAGTAGCAGCCTGTAATTTTTCCAATGATATTTTCCCAATCCAGTAGTGCGCCGCGCCCGAAATGTAGCGTTCTGTGATGCTCGAAAAATCGCTTTCTGCTACTTGCCCATCCCTTTCATGGCGAACATAAACAGTTAGTTCTGTGTCGCTTGTGTCAAAGAAAGTACCGTTTTGACTGAATTTGCGGTATTCGTACTTGTATTGATAGCGCAGGGCTGAAATGTCAGACAACACGGCACAGCCCGTCGCTTTATCGCCTGCCCCTTTCCCTACAAACATTTGATGTTCTGAGAATGCGCTTTCCAGCGTAACGGCATTGTATTCATGCCGCACACTTGCATAACGATGGTTTTTGGGCACAAAACGGGGCAGGCAATACGCGGCAACTTTGTCATTTTCACGGAAACACCTCGCCACGAGTTTCAGTACGCAACCCCTACTGCGGGCAAATTCAATGTCAAAATCATTCATGCGCCCGATACCGAAATTCAGCACTTTTTCTGGCTGCACAAAGACGCCAAAAGCGTGGAGCAACAAAATGCAGAGTTTGAATTTCGGGTCAAAACCATCCACATCCAGCGATGGGTCGCTTTCAGCAAAACCGTGGGATTGCGCAAATTTTAATGCCTCGGCAAAACTGAGGTTTTCTTCAAAAATTTTGCTCAAAATGACATTGGTCGTACCGTTGAAAATGCCTTCAACCGAGGTAAGCAGGTCATTGTCATAATACTCCTCCAAATTTCGAATGATCGGGATGCTTGCACAACACGAGCCTTCATACAAAAAAGGCGAGCCTGTTTTTTGCTGCAATGCATACAATTCTGGCAACCGATAGGCGATCATTTTTTTGTTGGCCGACACCACGGCCTTGCCCCGGGACAATGCTCCCGATACGATCTCAAACGCCGCTTCAGCATCATCAATCAGCTCCACTACCACGTCAATCTCCGGGTCATCCAGAATTTCTAAAGCATTGGTGGTAAAAAAATGGGCAGGCACGGGCCGTTGCTTTTCAGGGTGCTTGATGCAGATTTTGTGGATGTCAGCGCGAATGCCCTTGGTTTCGTGCAACACTTTCCAAAGCCCCTGGCCAACACAGCCAAAGCCGAAGAGTCCTATTTTCATAATATTAATTTTATCGGGAATGGATTTGATAAGAACGTGAATCATGATTGATTGTTGACTAGGTCTATAGGGTTGTTGCTTCTGCGTATCGTGACTCCATACGGTTATTACCCGAGGCTTCCAATGCCCAACGTACATCTTCCACCAAATCCGCTGCGCCTTCGATTCCACAAGAAAGTCGGATGAGTGAATCGCGCACACCGGCGGCAAGGCGTTTTTCGCTGGGAATGCTCTTGTTGGTCATGGTGGCAGGATGACAAAGCAGGCTTTTTACGCCGCCAAGGCTTTCAGCCAGTTTAAATAGGCGGGTATTGGTAACAAAGGTGCGAGCGGCTTCTGTCGTGTCGTCTTTGAGCGTGAAAGACACCACGCCGCCGAATGCGCTTTGCTGCTTGGCTGCAACGGAATGGTTCTTGTGCGTAGACAATCCGGGATAAAAAACTTCTGCCACAGCAGGGTGCTCAGAAAGCGCTCTGGCCACTGCGAAAGCATTGCGGCAATGCGCCTCCATACGCAAAGGCAAGGTTTCTATTCCTCTGATGGTCAGCCAACTGTCCCAAGGGCCAAGGATGCCGCCACCTGCATTCTGGAAAAATTTCAGTCGCTCGCCCAATGCTTCGTCCTGCACAGCGAGCAGGCCTGCAATTACGTCTGAGTGGCCAGCGAGGTACTTGGTAGCAGAGTGGATCACGATGTCGGCCCCCAATGTGAGCGGGCGTTGCAAGGCTGGACTGGCAAAGGTGTTATCCACGACTACGAGCGCTCCAGCGGCATGGGCAAAGCGGCTAATGGCCTCGATATCAGCAATTTTAAGCGTCGGGTTGGTAGGTGTTTCAAGCCAAACCAAGCGGGTTTTGGGCGACAGCACTTTTAAAATATTCTGCGGGTCAGTGGCGTCTACATAATGGACCTTGACCCCGAATTTTTCGTAAACGTGGGTGAAAAGCCGAAACGAGCCGCCATAAATATCGTCCACGGCTACAATCTCATCGCCTGATTCGAGCATTTTGAGCACACAGTCAATGGCGGCTAAACCGGATGCAAATGCCAAGCCACGCCGACCGTGTTCAAGCGTAGCAATCAGGCTTTCAAGCACTTGACGGGTCGGATTGTTGGAGCGTGCGTAATCAAATCCTTTGTTTTCGCCGGGTGCATCCTGTACAAAAGTAGCCGTTTGATAAATGGGCACCGAAATAGCGCCTGTAAGCGGGTCAATGGGGAGCGAATGAAGTATTCTTGTAATTTCCTGCATTTTTCTAGTGTTTTTAATGGCTGAACCATGAAAAATTTACCGAAAAAGCGGGTTGCCGGGTGTTGCTTGCGTGAAGGGGTGACTGGTATTTTGGTGATTGGTGGATTGGTGATTGGTGATTGGTGACTCGTAATTAGTGATTGGCAACTCAATACCAATTACCAGTCACCAATCCACCGATATACCAATCACCAATCCACCAATCACCAAACAAAAAATCCCCTCCGGCAAGCCGGAAGGGACAATTTCTTGCGCAGGGAAATTGAAGGTTACCTTCCGACTTATCTATTCTTGATTGCTCAAGAACGGAATTGGCACCTTAATCGAGTTTGCGCTAAACGCGATCAGGTTGCCAAGGCTTCAACGGGCCGGTCCCTCTGCCTTTCTGGATAAGTCCGTCCCGACGCTAGTCAGGACTGTATATGTTATGAACTGGCGCAAAGGTGGAAAGTTCTGCAGCAAACAAAATAGCCAATGGATGAAATTTAAAGGAATTTTAACGGTTGGATAGAGGGCGCTTTATTTGTTAAGCCACTGTTTTCAACTTTTCCATGCCCTATTTTTGCCTTTTCAAAAGTAATCTTTTCATGCAAAAAATCCTCCTTACAGCCGGTTTTGCGTTTATCGCACTGTTTGTCAAAGCCCAAATTGAAACCCCGAAAACCTTTGATTTGGAAGACCACACGACCCTTTTGTCCACGCTTTTCGATGCCGACACCTTTACCTCTAACGGTGAGGCACTCTGGGAACCTATCACATTTTCAGACGGACTTTCAGCCAATCTTTCCGACGATGGCTGGATGCACACGCGACTTGACACGATGCTGTTTTATACCAGCTTCGATATTGAAAGGGCGGTAGCCGTGTTCGAGACCCTGCATTACGATCGGGGAGAGGTCAACGATTGCCATGCTTGCGGAGCGCAGATCAGCGTGGCCATTTTTGACAAGTCAGCGGACGGGAAATGGAGCATCGAACGATTTGCAAAACACCTTACCTCGCTTGGCGGGAATGGATCTAGCGGCGAAATTGGCCTCGCACAATTGGGCGAGAACCAAACATGCCTAAGCCTGGAAATGAGTTGGATGGGGCAAGGGATTTACGGCGAATACCTTAGCTTCCTCAACTTGGAAGATTTGGAAAAGGTGTTCAACCTCGTCATTCACGAAGACAACTCAGGAGCATTAGCTGAAGAATCTGAACGTGCCTACTCTTTCGACAAGGCTATTCAGTTGTTGCCAACGGTGGAAACAGTGACTGGTTGGTGGGAATTCGACTTGGTGACGCAAGGAACTGAACCCGATAGTGACGTGGGACGTGCCGTGCCTGCAAATACGGTGGAACGATATGCTTTTAATTGGGAAACAGGTACCTATATGCAGGTGTGTAGATGAGGGATGAGGGTTTAGGGTTGAAGGTTTAGGGTTTAGAGCGTTGGGTTGGGTGTTCAAGCCCTGGCCTCTAAACCCTAAACCCTAACCTCTCAACAACCCCCTAATTGCGCCCCCGATTGTGCCCATCGCCTTGGTTGTTGCCGTATTGTTGGCCGCCGCCGCCATAGCTTTTTTCTTTTTCCTTCTCTTTCTCTTTTATTTCGACATAGCCAAAGCCCAATTGAGGGTATTCTCCAAAGCCGGCGTAGTAGCAAAATTCCAGGAGCGGTTGCGACATAGCGACTTCAAAATCATAGACAAACCCGCGCAATTGCTGAATGCCATCCGTGTTGGGCTTCAAGTGTATAAGCCTTGATTTTGACTGTCCAAACATCCTGAAATTCATGGCAAAAGAAGGGTCAATCAACTTTAAGGCAGCCAGAGATTTGTATTGCGTGGCGGCCTTGAAACGACGCACGGCATGTGTGAAAAAACTTACGTCGTAATCCGGGTTATCTGGCATCAAGTATGGATTGGGCACAGGCTTTTCGTCGTCCACATTGGTGACTGAAATGGGAGAAGTAGCCTTAAATTGCATACCCTCTTTAAAATTTGGATGCGGCATCACCTGCCAGTGCTTCACCTCAAAACGCGCAGGTTGGCCTTCAATAAGACCCAAAGTAAGCGGCACTTGACGAAAGAGCTGGATAATCTGCTGCTCAAAAGAAGGCTCTATAAAAGTAGAAAAGGTGAGCTTCACTTGATTGCCCTGAAGCCTGAATTCCTGCCGTACCTGATCCATTTCGTACGGATAGATGGCTAACGGGCTGAATGTAAATAGCTTGAAAGTGCGCGATGCAAAGTCATAGCCGCGCTTTTGAGCCCATGCCGACATCTCCGGGCTGGCTTTGGAAAGGACACTAAAAACCCAATTGGAGATTTCCGATTGGTAATTAATAGGGATAATGGTACCCTTTTGGCAAGTAAGGGTGAATTGGATGCGCATACTTCGCGGTTGATTAAAAGAAGATTAAATTTCCCCCGTATTGTTTTGTAAAAGTCGTTTTCAGGGCGAAAAGTACAAAACAGTTGAATTTTTTAAAGAAAAAATTTCAAAAACCAAAACTGTTCCATGTCACAAGGAGCAATCTTAAGAACGACGAAGGGGGTTGAAACTTTTGGCTTATCACTTAGAACTTTAAATAATCAGCGCACCACCGTTAAGTCTCCTTTGAAAACCTCAACAGTCCCATTTAGATATTCTACTTGGGCCAACCAAGTGTAGACGTTCGTATCAGCACGTTTCCCTCTGAAGTAGCCATTCCATCCATTGTTTTCTTGATTAGGGGCAAAGTCCTCACGACGAAAAACAAGTTCGCCCCACCGGTCAAAAATTTGGAAAGTCAGCACAAGTTGTACGCCTTGATCTGCGAATACCGTCACCCAATCATTCTGCCCATCGTCGTTTGGAGAAAAAACATTGGGGACGTAAATGTGGGTCATCCCCAGGGTTTCTATGCTAATAGCGCCTGAGGCGGTGCAACCGCTTTCGTCAGTAACTGTAACTGCGTAGTTACCCAACTCCAAAACGGTTATGGAAGTCGAAGTACTGCCTGTATTCCATTGGTATTGCAAATCGGGATGGTTCCCTCCGAGAAAAAGGTTGTTGCCCTGTAATATCAGGGTATCCGCTGGACCTATTTCGATACTGAGTTGATTAGCGAGTGCGACAAAAACCGTGTCGCGGCCCACGCAAAGATCAGGGTCGCAAATTTTTACGCTGAAATATCCCGTCGTCCCGGGTGCTACTTTTTGGATAGGGCCGGTGTTCCCGGTGTTCCATAAGTACGTGCCGTTTTGTGCCGTAGCATTCAAAGTCAGGGAATCGATTGTGCAGAAAGCGATATCGCCCATTTCGAGGATGTCTGCCACTAGGCTACAGGCCGTTTTTAATACCCAAAAATCATTGAAACCAGACATCTTTGCCGCCACGGGAAGGCTCGGTTTTGTCGCCACTCACGCCCGATTGGGAGTAGCCGCCTGCTACGAGCGCCCCGTCAGATATAGGGGCGAATGCCCAGAGACGTTCGGTTTGGTCGCCGCCGAACATGGTTTGCCAGAGCAGATTTCCGTTCAAATCGGTTTTGAAAATCAAGAAGTTGTAGGAGTTATCAGCAGGGTTTCCAAAGGCAATATTGGATGGCGAAGAACCGCCCATGTAGAGGCAGTCGGTCATGGGGCAAAGCACGTTGAATTCTTCGTAACCATCGCCGCCCAGCGTTATATCCCAAGCGAATTTTGGCTGCGCTGAAACATGAAGTGTGCAAAAAAAGCACGTCCCAATGCATAGAGTCGAAAAATTGGAGCGCATGGCAGTCGGTTTTGATGAAGAGATTATTAAAAAGAAAGGCTTTTCGAACCCGGTTATGGGTGCGAAACGGTATGGATCATGAAAATCTGAGGAATTTTATTTCAACTCCACCATGACCACAACAGGCTGGTGATCTTAAAGTTGAAAGCCTTGAGTTACATTTTTATCATCCACAGCCCCAGCAGCACCACGACAAAATAGGGCACCAAAGATGCCGCGCCGGCGTAATCTTTTCCTACCCGCTGTCCAAAAAACAGGCACAAAAGCGAAATGCCCGCCAAAGCAGGGCTGAAAATGGCTGCGCTGCTCTGTCCCATCAACAGCGTTTGCATAAAAGCCCATACAGACACTGCGCCAGTGAGGGTTTCGAGCACGGTGATCGTGGGCATAAGCAATACCACAGTCTTCGCTAAAGGGCTGTTTTTGAAATGATCGTTGAGATAATCGAGATTGCTCCGGTAGTCAAGTGCCTTGTCAAGCCCCGATTGGAGAAAAAGAATGGCAAAAAAAGCCGTAATAAAAAGCGTAGGCAAATTGGTGAAAATTAGGTCCATAGTGCATTCAGGTCGGTTGAAAAGAGGGGCAAGATACATTTATAGTCCTTGAATAAAGAAACCCATCCTATGGCTTAGAGCCATAGAATGGGTCAATATATTATTATCCCAATATCTCAATATCTCAATTCCCCGAACTCGCTTCCTGTTTCTTGTCCACCTTTCCCACCATGGCCAGCGGCACCGACTGCATAGAGTCAAAATTGGTGATTACCGCTACGATGCGGTAAAAATCACCTTCTTTTTGGCCGTCGTAGGTCACTTTGATGACGCCAATTTTGCCAGGGCCAATTGGGTCTTGGTCCCATTCGGTGATGGTGCAATGGCAAGAGCTTTTTACTTGCAGAATCATTAGGTTCTCGCTGCTGATGTTCTTGAACTTGAATTCGCGCGTCACGGGTTGGCCAAACGGGACATTGCCAGTGGTGACCTGCCGGTCGAGCCATTCAACTTTGCCTGAATTTAACGAATTGTCTACTGCTTTTAACGTTTGCGCTGTGATTTTAGAAGCAACTAAAAGAACAAAAAAGAGCAGTGGAAGCCTGAAATAGTATGTCATAAAAATATTGATTTCCAATGTTTTGGGTTAATGTGAAGGTGTTTGATAATAGTGTTTTCAAAAATCACGCCGAAAATTACAATGCGTCCTTATTCTATCGAAAATTTTAACGTATTTACCCGCCGAAGGTTTAGCGAAAGGTAAGAATCCTCCTTTGCCAAGTGGTAGCCGTCCACCAGCCCACAGCTGCACCCAAAGCTGCACCGCACAGCACGTCGCCCGGATAATGAACGCCCACATACACCTGCGAAAAAGCAATCAACCCTGCCCACGTCAGCGCCACCGGACGCACCCAACGCGCCAGCCCCCCGAACATCGCGATCAGGAAAACAGCTGCTGCAAAATGGTTGGCCGCATGGCTTGAAGTAAAACTGTAGCCTCCACCGCAGGGTACTCTCATTTGTACTTTTTCAAACATGGCCGGATCGTTGCACGGGCGGAGGCGTTGCACATTTTTTTTCACCAAACTGCTGCTCGTGAAATCGGCAAGCCCAACGGCTATTATCAGTCCCAGCAGGATGATCCAGCCTCGTCCTCGAAAATTGAGAAGCGCAAACGCTGCTACAAAAAGGTAGATTGGCATCCAAAACCATTTCTCGCGGCACCAGGGCAGCAATGCATCAAAGACAGGGTTGCTAAGGCTGCCGTTGACGCATTGGAAGAGGGTAGCATCCCAGTGTTGGAGGATTTCGAGCATGTGCATTAGGGTTTTTCAGCGATGAGAATCAATCGTCTGGAAGTTTTTGCATCAAATGCCGAGAGGTCATAGTTGCCGTAGGTTTGGCGCAAGCGTAGGCCAGCCAATGCCAACAGGGATTCAAAATCAGCCAAATCAAAGAGCCGCACCTGTTCTTGAAAGTGGAACGAACGCCCTCCTGTCTGAAATTCCACTGATTTGAAAACGTATCCGCTGCGCACCCATCTATTGAGGGAAAAACTGATCTCGCCTATTGTTTTCAGTTCAGAACGCACGAGGTTTTGGCGAACAAAACGCGCATTGAAAAAATCGAGCAGGAACAGTCCGCCAGGGCGGAGATCCTTTGCTACATTTTTTAGCGCAAGCAAATGGTCGTGATCCGTTTTGAAATAGCCAAAACTGGTGAACATATTCATCACCGCATCAAAATAATTGATTCTGAATGGCTTGCGCATATCGTGTTGATAAAAAGTCAATTGCTCGTGCTCGAACTGTCGCGCGAATTCGATGCTCGCCGGAGAAAGGTCAAGTCCTGTCACCTCAAACCCTTTTTCTGCCAGATAACGAGAATATCGGCCTTTACCACAAGCGAGATCAAGTACTCGGCCACCAGGCGAAAGGTTGAGTGGACGCAGCAAACTGTCAAGCACAGCCTTTGCTTCATTGTCATCGCGGCCTTTATAAAGCAGGTGGTAGTAGGGCGAATCAAACCACTCCTTGAACCATTCTTTTTTCATCCAATTGCGTTTTGCCGCCGCGAAGGTAAGGGAGACAGATACCTTCGCCGTTCAAATATTCTGTCCGTGCATATCCTCCTAGTAGCCGCTACGCCCTTCGAAATTGCGCCAACGCTCGCTTGGTTAGAAACTAATTTTCAGCAAAAATCAGCGGGAGTTTTTGAAAAAGGCCCTTTGCGAGCGCAAGTGCTCGTGACGGGTGTCGGCATGACCGCTACGGCATTCCATCTTGGGCGTTTTTTTGCCCAACACCGACCGGATTGGGCCATCAATGCGGGTATTGCCGGGGCTTTTGATCCCACCCTAAACCTCGGTGATGTCGTGCAGCTCGTCGGCGAACGCTTTGGCGACCTCGGCGTGGAGGAAGCAGATGGGCGGTTCACGGATATAGCCGAATTGGGCTTAATGCCCCAGTCCTTGGTCTCCAATCCTCAACCTCCCATTCCAAATCTACGTATTTGTCAGGGCTTGACGGTGAACAAGGTTCATGGCACGGAGGCCTCGATTCAAAAAATTCGAGTAAAATATCCCGAAGCTCAAGTGGAGAGTATGGAGGGCGCAGCGTTTTTTCTCGCCTGCCTCGCTTCGGCCATACCGCTCGCAGAAATTCGCAGCATTTCAAATCGTGTAGAGGCACGCAATCGCGATGCATGGGATTTGCCGCTGGCCATTCGAAATTTGAACGAAGTGGTGGTGGGGATGCTGATGGCGCTTGAATTCTGATTTGCGATTTACGATTTACGATTTTTTTGATCCGAAAAAGGCATGAATCTTCTCTTTTTCGGATCAAAAAAATCGTAAATCGTAAATCGTAAATCCAAAATCGTCATTCGCTAATAATTTTCACACTCTCCTGCT
>JACMMM010000691.1 GCA_014379065.1 Saprospiraceae bacterium | reverse complement strand
GCTGTGACGCTGCCCTTGACCGCGCCGTGGATCGTCCAGCATGCTCACAAATTCTTGTAGATTGTAAGTCATATTCGCCAATTTTTGTCAAAGAACGGAACAATTTTAGAATCAATCAACCCTACCCATACGGGGTTCATGAAAAATTGGCTGTCATTGCTATAAACAGGGATTCCCTACGGGAAAGGTTAACTTTGGCTTTGATGCTTGCTACTACTCAACTTAAAACTACTGGCAATGTCCAGAAGTTCAGCGTCAATCCAAATTTTGGCATCATTCAGTAAAACCTGCGGATCATCGCTCCAAATCGCCTCCCCGTAGTGGACCTGCACTGGTATCTCCCGTTCGCCAAATCGGCGCAGAAAATGGGGTAAAAAAGTGTCATTTCCAATCCAGTGGTCAGCCGTAGAAGCATAGTCTATCGCTACAGGTACAACAGGAAACCCTTCAGCGGCAGCAAGTTTGAAACCGCCGGGCTTGAACGACGCAGTAAAAGGTTCTGAATGCGTCGTGCCTTCCGGGAACAGCAGCACAGGGAATCCTTCTTGCAATTTCTCCCCGATGCCTTGCAGTGTCCGTTTGCGGCTTTCTTTGCTTTCACGCTTTAAAAATATCACCCCTGCTCCCTTGGCGCCAATGCCGATAATAGGCCATTTGGCCACTTCTGCCTTCGAAACCCCATAAGCATTTGTTTCACGAACAAGAATGGCAGGATCCAGATAGGAGCGGTGATTGCTCATTAAAATACAGGGGAAATCGGGCGGCGTCCCACTCGTCTGTACACGCACTCCTATAACAGACAAAAGATGCTGCGCCCAACGTTGTCGTATGCGCATGGATCGCCGGATGTCCTGGCCCATTATTAGGCTGGAGAGGATAATTTGGCCAACCTTAAACGAGGTATAAAAAGCGAAATAAAGCAAGCGCAGCATGGCGCGGAGTTTTTTCATAGAGAAGATTGCTTCCAAAGCAGGCGCAAAAGTGAGAAAACTTGCCGAAGAATTTTCATGGGACGACCAACGTTTAAATGTGAATACTCGTCTTAAAACAACCAATTTACTTACTTTTGATACTCAATCGTCACCAATTTTCTTCCAATGAATAAATTCCTCGTGCGCTTGGTTATACCCCTAATTTTCCTTCAAAATATTGAGGCACAAACAGTTGAACGCTCCCTTTCGGCGGGCTTTGTCACTACGGCGGATTTAATCAAGCCCTTTGACGGCGACAAATGGCTCTTGGCTGGCCGGGGCGAACCAGAGCCAGGGGCATATTTTCAGGACCGGCTTTTTGTGGCGGTAATTGGTTTTGATGGTCAGATTTATTTGCGCAAAAACCTAATCATGCCCTCTGAGGAAGTTCACCTTTGGCACGATGTCCTGGCTTTGCCAGATGGCGGTATTTTGGCTAGTTTTGAATCTACACTGTGCGATGTGGGCGGGTATATAATTAGTGTCCAGCGCCTAGACGCGCAAGGATTTCTAATGTGGTCAAAATCGGGCGCTTTTTCACCTGGGGGAGATCGCCCGCCTGAAGACTGGTTTCTCGCGCCTGATGGAAACCTATTGGGAGCGGGTTATGATAAAATTTGGAAAGTTGCCACGAACTCCGGCGACATTCTCTGGAAAGCTGATTTGCAGGGCGTAAGCGGCGGCACGGTCAGCCCGTACGAGTTTTTGCCCATACTGGGAACCGAAGATTTTTATGCCCTTGGAAACCCCGATTTTCAGGTATGGCAAAAGACTGGAAACCCCTCATCTCCTGTATATAGTTTGGCAAAGTCACAGGAGATTCCGGGTTATCGCAACCGAATTACGCCCAGCCCTTTGGGCGGATTTTATTGCTTTCAACACTATCCTGACCACCAAATTGAATGGATAAATCCTAATCTTGATGCTCATGTTTTGCCCATCCAAATCGCTTCTTCGCAGATCGCAGACATCACTGTAGGCGATGCGGGCTTCTATCTTGCAGAATCACCGGACAACTTTTCCAATCGCCTGAGACGCTTTGATCTACAAGGTCAAAACCCTGTCGAACTCCCGGCACCCAGCAAATGGTTTACGCCACAAATGATGTTTGCCCATAATGGTCGGTTGGCCATCGCTGGCACGAACAAAACGGGCAAAGAGTTCCTTGGAAATGCTGTTTTGCAGGGCACGGCTGCTTGGTTACGTATGTTCCCCGAAGATTCTCCCAATCCTGTCTCGACAACGCCTAATGTTGCCGTCACTGAAATCCAACAACTTCATCCCATTAAATCCACGCCCTTTCAAATTTCCCCAACAGGATATGTTTACGACCTAAGTGGCGGAGATTTTCAGGTAAAAATCAGTAATCTAGGCGACATTCCGATCAATCAAGTATGTATCAATACGGTGTTTGGTTACAATCTGTTCTTTGACATTTGCTTCAACATTTCTGCAAAACAGAAGCAATTTTACGACCTCAATCTCGCTCCGGGAGCGTCCCTTTGGTTGGATTTTGGCGATATCCAGGCGTCCGGTCAATCCTCAGCCCCTTCCGAAATCTGTTTCTGGACTTCTTCGCCCAACGAGCAACCAGATGCCATTCATGAAAATGACCGTGCTTGCCATCCGGCCTCTTATACGGTCAGCGTTATGGACCCTGATTTTCAACAGATTGCGCTTTACCCCAATCCCGCCGACGACTTTGTTGAAATTGCTTTTGTGGAAAATATGGAAGGCGAAAAATGGCAAATTTTCGATGCGACTGGGCGGCTTGCAAAGATGGGCGTTTGCCCAAGCAGCCAAACAATGCATTTGGAAACGGGGGATTTGTCAAATGGGTTTTACCTTATACGCGTCAAAAACAGCGTAGTGAAATTTGCGGTGCGGCATTAAGCCAGTTTACGGGAAGGAGTTTTGACAGGATTTACAGGATAAACAGGATTTAAGAGGGGTTGTCGGCTTTGCCGACAAATCGGTGCCACAATCCTGTTCATCCTGTAAATCCTGTCAAAAAACACACCCTTCCACGCATGTACGTCACTTAAACGCTGAATCGCCTAAACCCCACACACCTTCACGCCATGCGTAACAGAATCCTACTCCCAACGCTCAGCCTTGCATTCGCGGGGCTGACCGTTTTTTTGGGGTATTTTGTCCAACGCAGTGATTTTCACACCTTTATTGCGGCGTACACAGCGTTTTTCGGGCTCTATGTCTGGGTAGTTTTTTACCAGCAAAAACATTTTTCATCCCCCCAAACGCGCTTACTGCTTGGGCTTGGAATAGGGCTTCGTGTGCTCTTGCTTTTCAGCATCCCTAATTTATCCGACGATTACGCTCGCTTTCTGTGGGACGGTCATTTGACGGTGGCGGGCATCCATCCAT
>JACMMM010000690.1 GCA_014379065.1 Saprospiraceae bacterium | reverse complement strand
CCGAGACCTGCATTCGTGAAAATTAGTGTAATTCGTGGCTACTATTAATTTCATAACTCAATTTAGTATTTTGGAATCCGAAGTCGCTCGCAATTTATTAGAAATCAAGGCGGTGAAACTCAGCCCCAACGAGCCATTCACTTGGGCTTCGGGGATGTTGTCGCCAATTTACTGCGATAACCGAGTGGCGCTTTCGCATCCGGGAGTGCGTACTTTTTTGAAAAATGCTTTGGCAGAGAAATCGCGGGCTTTTGGCGACTTTGATGTGGTAGCGGGCGTGGCCACAGCGGGCATCCCGCATGGAGCCTTGCTGGCGGATGCGTTGGAAAAGCCTTTTGTGTATGTGCGTAGCAGCGCAAAGGACCATGGTCGGCGCAATCAAATTGAAGGCGAACTGAAAGCCGGTCAGCGAGTTTTGGTGGTGGAAGACCTCATCAGCACAGGGGGGAGTTGCCTTTTGGCAGTAGATGCGTTGCGCGAAGTGGGCGCGGAGGTCGTGGGGGTTTTGGCTATTTTCCAGTATGGTTTTTCAAAGGCTGATGCTGCTTTTTCCCAAAAGGGAGTTGTTTTTCAAACACTTACAAACTACGACGCATTGATACAAGAAGCCGTAAGAAGTGGTTATGTTTCCGAATCTAATCTTAACACGCTAAAAAAATGGCGCGAAAACCCGGACGCTTGGGGCGCGCTTTACGCATAATAACGAATGATAAATGATGAATGACGATTGTTTACAGCATTCGTTGTCTATCATTCATCATTTATCATTTTGAAGATGATTACTCCCAATTCTGAATCCTTTCTTCGGGAATACCTGAACAATGCCAGTCCCACGGGGTATGAGGCAAGTGGCCAAAAGCTTTGGCTCGAATATATTCGTCCCTATATTGATGATTGGAAACTAGATAATTACGGTACAGCTTATGGCATCATCAACCCAGGCCAGCCGTACAAAGTTGCCATAGAAGGCCATGCTGACGAGATTTCTTGGTTTGTCAACTACGTCACCGACGACGGTTTCATACACATCATCCGCAATGGCGGCTCTGATTATCAAATTGCGCCTTCCATGCGCGTTTGGATACACCTCAGAAAAGGCGGGCGCATCCCGGGCGTTTTCGGTTGGCCCGCCATCCACACCCGCACCGACAAAGATTCCAATATATCGCCCACCATAGAGAACCTGACGATTGATGTGGGCGCAAAAGACCGTGACGAGGTGGTGGAAATGGGCATTCACGTGGGTTGTGTTGTAACGTTTCAAGACGAATTCATAATCCTCAACGACCGTTATTACACAGGCCGCGCACTCGACAATCGCGTAGGTGGTTTTTGCGTGGCTGAGGTGGCAAGGTTGCTGAAAGAGAACAATATAAAACTGCCCTACTCGCTCTATATCGTCAATTCTGTACAGGAAGAAGTGGGCTTGCGCGGGGCTGAAATGGTGGCTGACACCATTAAACCCAACGTGGCCATCGTGACCGACGTGACGCACGATACGCATACGCCCATGATCAGCACCAAAAAACACGGCGATGTGCGCTGTGGACGAGGCCCTTCTGTGACTTACGCCCCGGCCGTACATCAAAAATTGCTCGACATCATCATTGCCACCGCTGAAGAAAAAGAAATCCCATTCCAACGCGAAGCCGCCAGCCGTACCACCGGCACCGACACCGATGCTTTTGCTTACTCCAATGGCGGCGTGCCCTCGGCGCTTATTTCATTGCCGCTGCGTTACATGCACACAACGGTCGAAATGGCCCACAAAGACGACGTAAACAACCTGATCCGCTTGATTTATGAGAGTTTGCAAAAGATTGAAGCCGGACAGGATTTCAGGTATTTTTCAAAAATATAAACATCATACCTCGCTCATTATCTCACCCTCTCACACCTCTCACCCTCTCACATCCCCGTGGAATACGCCGCCTGCCAAGTCTCCATCGCCCCCCTCCGCGCCCAGCCATCCGACAAGAGCGAGATGGTGTCGCAGCTGCTTTTTGGGGAAACCGTAGAAGTGCAAGAATCCAAAGACTCCTGGAAATACGTCGTGTGCGCCTGGGATGGCTACACGGGATGGGTGGATTCAAAACAACTTAAACGACTGACTCCCAAAGAGTTTGATCAGTATCGCGAACATCAGGCGCTCAACCTGTCGCTCGTGGAAGGTCTGATGGCTGCTGATCATTTCATCCCGATTACCATGGGGGCCGTGCTTCCACAATACGATGGCTTGCGCTGTCAATTGGGCGAACAAACGTTCCAGTTTTCCGGGCCAGTGGTCACGCCCGGACAACAACGTACCGGCACAGACTGGGTGGTCAAAATTGCCCGCCGATACCTCCACGCTCCCTATCTCTGGGGTGGCCGTTCACCTTTTGGCATTGACTGTTCAGGGCTGACGCAGATGGTATTTAAAACTGCGGGCATCCGCCTTCTTCGCGATGCTTACCAGCAAGTGACGCAGGGCCGCCCCATAGATTTTATGGAAGAATGCCAAGCGGGCGACCTCGCTTTTTTTGACAACGGGAAAGGGCACATCACGCACGTCGGAATTATTTTGCCCGAGTGCAATGTCATCCACGCTAGCGGGCAAGTTCGGGTAGACAAACTCGATCACTTCGGCATTTTCAACCGTGAACTCAACCGCTACACGCACCAACTCCGCATTGTAAAACGGCTTTTGCCAGATGAGCCGGATGCCCTCAATTCGAATGAAAATGAAGAAGTTATGGCAGAAGAGTTGGCCGGGCAGGGGGCGTTGTTTGGGTAGGCAATCCTCCAATTCACTGCTCGCCGTACCTTTCCCAAAAATTTGCCAATACAATGCGGAAACACCTTCCCCTTGCGCTCCCCTTCTTATTCATTATTTATGGTTCATCATACCTACTTAACGCGCAGCCCACGGCCACGCCCGCCGATGCTCGCTTGAAAGGTTTTGAACAGCGCAAATTGCTTAAAAACAATTCTTTACTCCCTTCCGTCAAGTCTGTTAACATCGGCCCTTCGGTCTTTTCCTGTCGCGTTACCGATGTAGATGTGAACCCCGCTGACCCGACAGAATTGTATGTCGCCTACGCTTCCGGCGGTCTATGGCATAGTACGAGCAACGGCACAAAATTCGACCCTATCTTCGACCACGAGGCCAGTATGACCATCGGGGACATCGCGGTGGACTGGCCAAACCACATCATCTGGGTCGGCACTGGCGAAGCCAATAGCAGCCGCTCATCTTATGCCGGAACAGGCATGTATCGCAGCACCGACAACGGCAAAACCTGGGAATGGCGTGGCCTGCCAGAGAGTCATCATATCGCCCGCATCGTGCTGCACCCTACCGACCCGAATACGCTTTGGGTGGCCGTGCTCGGTCATCTTTATTCGCCCAACACTGAACGCGGTATTTTCAAAACCACCGACGGCGGAAAAACTTGGCAAAGAACCTTGTTTGTCAACGAAAATAGCGGTGGCATTGATCTTGTGATTGACCCGTCCTCCCAAAATGACCCCAATGACTCTAATGACTCCTCCTCCTTCGCCGAGGCTTCGGCGGATAAAAATGACGCAATAACGCTTTACGCCGCCACTTGGGAACGCAGCCGCAGATCCTGGGATTTTGATGGCGCTGGCGAAGGTTCTGGCATTTGGAAGAGCACTGACGGCGGCAATACTTGGGCAAAATCCAGCACGCCTGCGAGTGGCTTCCCAACCGGCGAAAAAATTGGCCGAATCGGCCTTACCGCTGGTAAGAAAAACGGCAAAACCGTGCTATATGCTTGTGTGGACAATCAAAATTCAAAGCCGAAAAAAGACAAACCCAGAGAGGATATTCTGACCAAAGATCAATTGCGGAGCATTTCAAAAGAGGATTTTTTGAAACTTTCTGATGAAAGATTAAGCGTTTTTTTAAAGCAAAATGATTTCCCGGAAAAATACAACGCTAAGAAAATCAAGGGTTTAGTCGAAAAAGACAAATTCAAACCCATCGCGCTCGTTGAATACCTTGAAGACGCGAACAGCAGCTTGTTTGAGACGGATTTCATCGGGGCCGAACTCTACCGCTCTGACGACGGCGGCACCAGTTGGAAGCGTACCCACGAGGATGCCATTGAGCAGATGCACTTCACCTATGGCTACTATTTTTCCAATGTGCGCTGCTTGCCTGACGATGCCGACAAAGTGTACATGATCGGCTTTTTTATCATCCGCTCCGATGACGGCGGCAAGAACTGGAAAAACATCAATGGCGACAATGTCCATG
>JACMMM010000689.1 GCA_014379065.1 Saprospiraceae bacterium | reverse complement strand
GTCAAAGGTCAAAGGTCAAACCGTAATCACCCTCAGCGGCCCCCAGCGAAGCGCCATCTCTAGCAGCAAAAGACAAAACGTTGCATTCAAAAACCAAAAAAACAGCTCAGACGTGCGTTTAACTGAGGTTTTCACGACTTTAGTTTTCTCCAAATTTTCCACCTCGTCGTAAATTTCTTCCAAATCGGCGGCGGTGCGGGCGCGGTAGAATTTCCCGTTGGTCATCGAAGCTATTTCTTCCAAAAGCCGCGTGTCAAAAGTCATTTGGCGGGCGGCAAAAGCAAAACTGCCATTGGCATTCTGATAAGTGGGCGACATTATAAGCCCATCACTTCCAATACCAATGGTGTAGACACACACGCCCAAGGCTTTGGCGACTGCAGCAGCGGTGAGCGGCCCCATGTCGCCCGCATTGTTTTCGCCATCGGTGATGAGCAGCACAATTTTACTCTTGGATTCTCCTTTGTCCAAATGCCGCACCGCTGTAGCCAAGCCCATCCCAATAGCCGTACCGTCCGGCAGGCGACCGACTTGTAAGTTGTTGATGAAGGCCTGCAAAATGCGGCGGTCGTTCGTAAGCGGGCACTGTGTAAATGCGCCACCGGAAAAGACCACCAAACCAAGTTGGTCATAAGGCCGTCGGCTAACAAAACTGGAAGCGACTTCCTTCGCCACCGTCAGCCTATCGGGCCGAAAATCTTTGGAAAGCATACTCGGCGACACGTCCATCACCATCATAATATCAATCGCCTCGGCTTCTATTTCCTCTTCGTGCCAAAGCAATTGTGGTCGCGCCATGGCGATGATAATCAAGGCAATAACGAGCCAACGGACAAATTGGATCCAGTTTCGGGCGTACACCACCCAAGTTTTGATCCCCTTCATGGCAGTCAACCGAGACACTTGCAAAGTGACATGCCGCCGCTTCGATGCCCGCCGGTACTGATAGATCAGTAAGGGCAGCAGCAATAATAGAAGTAGCCAAAGCGGTTGGGCGAATGCCATGATGGTTGAGGATGTTGATGGTTGAGGATGTTGAGATCAAAACCCAACATTCTCAACAAAATTATAGCGGTTCGTATTTTCCAGTTTTCGGTTTTGGCGGTGGAGTTTTCCGCTGCTGGTGTTGGGTGATCTCTCCTTCAGAAGCTTGTTGGGATTGCTTTCTGACATAATTCCCAGGCGCGACCAATTCCCGTGCTTTGGCCAATACTGCTTCATGCACTGCTTCGGCGGGTTGAGATTGGGCGTATTTCACCAGGTCGGTTTTTTGCAAAAGTTCTTTCAAATCAGGACGCCTGTCAGGAGGAAAATCTGTGGCCGCAATCAACTTCTGAATTTCTACCGTAGTGGATTCCAAAGCCGCAATGCTGTAGCGTGTTTCTAGGTATTCCCTTAGAACAAGGCTCAGTTCGGCGTAGTGCTCCTTTGTTTGCCCATTTTTCCAAAGTTGTTTTTGTTGGAGTTGGGAGAGTTGTTGTAACGCTTTTTCACTAGCAGAAATTTGCACTGGCGCGGGAGCAGTTTGTATCACAACGGGCTGGGGTTTACGCCGATTTTTCCGAAACCACCAAAGGAACAATGCGAGCATAGCCAATACCCCAGCGCCCCAAGGCCAGTAGTCCAACCAAGATACCGGCTCACGACGGATGTCTCGGATTTTTGCCATGTCGGTGATCTCCCGCCCGCCGCGTGTGGGGAAAACGGTGAGTGTCAATTCATTCGTTTCTAATGGTTTACCTACACCAAGTCGCACGTTGAGGGGGGGCAATTTCAACGATGCGCTATCGAATGCAATGAGTGTAAAACGCCGCGTCCACTGCGCTCCACTGCGTCGCCAATCAGAACGGCCTATTATATTGGAAATTGGAAAAACAGAAGCCCAAGGGCTAAAATCCACGTCTTTCGGTTCGGTCTTCAGCCCGGAAACAATCACTAAAAGCGCCGTCGTATCACCTGTTTCGATGCGCTCTGGCTGGAGAGAGGCGAAGGCTTTGGGTTGGGCGGATAAGTTGCAAGTTACAAGTAGGCAAGTTGCGAGTAGCAGTCGGATTTTTAATGGTGGCAGGGCGTTTACGCCGTCGGGAAAAGGGGCGTTTACGCCCCGGCATAATCTATTAAGCGTCGTAAACGACGCTTTTCCCGATCCCGAGGCGTTCGGGATAAACGCCATGCCACCATTAAACCTAATCCTACCCATGCGCGACAATTTTAGAGCGTTTAGAAAAAAACTGCAACAGCGCGTTCGTATAGGGTTGATGGGTACCCACGCTCAAAAAATCCGCCCCGGCGCGGCGAAACAGGCCCTGAGTAGCAGCAGTATGCGCTTGGAAAGAATGCCAATATTGCCGCCGGAGTTCATAACTGGTCGTGTCTACCCAGATTTGTTCATCTGTTTCGGCATCTGCAACGCGGAGCAAGCCGACATCGGGCAGGTCGCGCTCGAGAATATCCCAGCAATGAATGCCGATGCAATCATGTTGCTTGGCGAGCACCCGCAGTTCATCCTGATAGCCTTCGGCCAAAAAATCGGACAAGATGAAACACACACAGCGTTTTTTCAAGCCGTTGTGGATATAGCGCAAGGCTTTTTCCATATCGGTTTTTCGCCCAACTGGCTTGATATTCAACACCTCGCGTATGATGCGCAGGATATGCTGGCGACCTTTTTTCGGTGGGATGTACAGTTCAACACGGTCGGAAAAAAGCAGTACGCCTACCTTATCATTGTTTGCAATGGCCGAAAAAGCCAATACAGCACAGAGTTCAGTCAGGTACTCGGCTTTGAACTGGACATGGCTGCCAAACACCGCCGAACCACTCACATCTACCACCAGCATCACCGTGTTTTCACGTTCCTCTTCGAAGACTTTGATGAATGGTTCGCCTGTCCTGGCCGTTACGTTCCAATCAATAGTACGCACATCATCGCCGGGCTGATAAAGCCGCACATCACTGAACGACATCCCCTTGCCCTTGAACGCACTCTGATAGCCGCCCGTAAACAGGTGACTGCTCAAGCCCTTGGTCTTGATTTCAATGCGGCGTACTTTTTTGAGAAGCTCGGTGGTGTCCATGTGGATGGTTAAGTACCCCGGAACTCCGTTCCGGGTAGATGGAGATGTCCCGGAACAGAGTTCCGGGGTACTTTACGGAATAACGATCGTGCTCAAAACCTTAGCAATAATTTCTTCTTGCCCGATATTCTCCGCTTCGGCCTCGAAAGTCAAGCCTACACGGTGGCGCAACACATCGGGACAAATGGCTCGAACATCATCTGGCGTAACAAAGCCTCGGCGATTGAGGAAAGCCATGGCGCGTGCCGCTTTTGCTAAGGCAATGGTGGCACGCGGGGAAGCGCCGTAACTGATAAGCGGAGCTACTTCTCCCAAGCCATACTCGGTCGGTTGACGCGTGGCAAATACAATCTGGAGGATATATTGCTCAATTTTTTCATCGAGGTAAATCTTCTTGACAGCATCGCGGGCTTGCAGTAAAGTCTTGACAGACAGTATTTTCTGAACCTCTGGCTCTTCGTCGTTGAGGTTACGGCGCATAATCATGCGTTCGTCTTCAAACGTTGGGTAACCAATTTTTACTTTCAACAAGAAACGATCTGCCTGTGCCTCTGGAAGCGGGTAGGTGCCTTCTTGCTCAATGGGGTTTTGAGTGGCTAGTACCAGAAATGGTTCTTCGAGTTTGAAGGTCTGTTTACCGATGGTGATTTGCCGCTCTTGCATGGCTTCGAGCAACGCACTCTGGACTTTGGCTGGTGCTCGGTTGATCTCGTCGGCCAATACGAAATTTGCAAAAATGGGCCCTTTGCGCACCGTGAATTCACCGGTGCCGGGCGTGTATATCGTGGTGCCCACTACGTCGGCGGGCAACAGGTCGGGCGTGAATTGGATACGGCTGAAATGTGCATCAACTGCCTCAGCCAGCGTTTTAATCGCCAAGGTTTTTGCCAAACCCGGCATCCCTTCTAGCAGGATATGGCCTTTGGTAAGCAGCCCGATGAGCAGGCGGTCGAGCATCT
>JACMMM010000688.1 GCA_014379065.1 Saprospiraceae bacterium | reverse complement strand
TTCTGGTTGTCGGACGCGGTCGAGAAGGTCTCCTTCTTCTCGGTCGGGATCGTCGTATTGCGCGGGATGAGCACGGTCATCACGCCGCCGAGCGTCTCGACGCCCAGGCTGAGCGGCGTGGCGTCGAGGACCAGAATGTCCTTGACGTCGCCCGTCGCGATCGCACCCTGAATGGCGGCGCCGACCGCAACGACTTCGTCCGGGTTGACCGTCTTGTTGGGCTCCTTGCCCTTGAAGAGCTCCTTGACCAGTTTCTGCACCATCGGCACGCGGGTGGAGCCGCCAACCAGCACGACTTCGTCGATCTGCTCGGGCTTGAGCGTCGCGTCCTTCAGCGCATCGATCACCGGCTGGCGGGTTTTTTCGACCAGCGCGTTGATCAACTGCTCAAACTTGGTGCGTGTGACGGTGAGCTGCAGGTGCTTGGGGCCTTCCTGCGTGGCGGTGATGAACGGCAGGTTCACCGTCGTCTCCATCGCGGTCGAGAGCTCGATCTTCGCCTTCTCGGCGGCCTCCTTGAGGCGCTGGAGGGCCATCGGGTCCTTGCGGAGGTCGATCCCTTCCTGCTTGCGGAATTCTTCAGCGAGGTAGTTGATGAGCTCTTCGTCGAAGTCGTCGCCGCCGAGGTGGGTGTTGCCGTTGATGCTCAGCACTTCGAAGACGCCGTCGCCGACGTCGAGGCACGACACGTCAAACGTGCCGCCGCCGAGGTCGAAGACCAGGATCTTCTCGTTCTTCTTCTTGTCCAGCCCGTAAGCGAGCGCCGCCGCCGTCGGCTCGGGGAGGACGCGGATGACGTTCAATCCCGCGATTTCCCCGGCGTCCTTGGTCGCCTTGCGCTGTGCGTCGTTGAAGTAGGCCGGCACGGTGATAACGGCTTCCGTAACGGTTTCGCCAAGGTAATCTTCGGCTACTTTCTTCATTTTTTGCAGCACCATTGCGCTGATTTCCTGCGGAGTATATAGCCGCCCGTCAATGTCAACGCGCACCGTATCGTTGTCGCCTTTGACTACTTTATAGGGAACGCGTTTGATTTCAGAAGTTGATTCGCTGTGACGCATACCCATGAATCGCTTAATGGAAGCGACGGTACGCGTAGGGTTGGTAATGGCTTGGCGTTTGGCGGGTGCGCCAATTTTGCGCTCTCCATTATCCAAAAAGCCGATTACCGAAGGGGTCGTGCGAGCGCCTTCATCGTTGGGGATCACGGTGGGTTCGTTGCCGACCATGACGGAGACGCAAGAGTTGGTTGTACCAAGGTCAATGCCGATTATTTTTCCCATGTTTGCTTAAGTTGTATTTAGTGATTGCCTGCCTGCCGGTAGGCGGGGTTTGTTGGTGATTGGAAATTGGTGATTGGTGATTGGAAACTGGTGATTAGTTGTCAAGGGTGGCTTTGGTGGATTGATTTACATCCTTTGTAAAAGCCGACAACCGAGACTATCAATCGTTGTGCCACGCAGGGAAATCTGACGGAATGGCAGAATCTATCCGCCCAAAAAGGAATAATTTGTCAGGAAAAAGTGGTTTGTACTGGCAAAGCGGCATGATTATACAGTTACCTTGTGACGAGCGTCCAGAAAGACAAACAAGTAGATGTCTCAAACGTTGTCTTGAGCAAAAAGACGCTGAAATGAAAAATCGCTTCATAATTGCTTTCTTGTTCCTGACGCTCGTGGCTTGCCGTGACAAAAAAGAAGAAATGCCGCCCTGTGCTGACATTGCGGTAGATACCTCGCAGCTTTCGTCACGGTGGTCGCAAGCTATTAAGGACAACATAGAACCCATCGTTTTCGAGGACAAGGTGCTGATTGTCGAGCCGCTTTCCGCTTCAGGGAATGGAAAATCTGAACTCTATTGTTTTAATGACACAACGGGCGAATTGCTTTGGCAAAAAACGCTTCCCGCTTATTTACTGGGGGATGAAGTGCAGATTTCTGGCTCAAAACTGTATTATACCAATGGACGGAGCAAAACTTTTCGAGCATTTGACCTCAACACTTTGGAAGACAACGCAGTGTGTACGTTGAACTCCGAGGGCTATCTGGCTCGTCACTTCGCCTTGGGTGAAGGTTACGCAATCTTTTTGGATAATCATTACTTGCTTTCGATTGATTCAATGGATGTTTCCGCCTATTTGGTTGACCTGCAAAATGGTGTTTTTCGGCGAACAATTACTTTACGGACGAAGTATAGTTACAATGGCGAAGTAATATTTGACCCCACCACAGAAATCACGCCTGATGGCGATACATTGTTTTGTTTCATGGAGTTTAACTTGCTTAATCCGTCACACGAATTCGTCCATAGATTTGTTTGCCAGAATATCGTTGACACCACCATTTCCGCTACAGCTTATCATCAGTCATTTTATGCCAGCAATAAAGGAAACCTTATTCTTGAGAATGGTAAGGCCTATTTTGCACTGGATGACAGTGTTTTTTGCCTGGAGGCACTTACCGCAACGCCCATTTGGAAAAAGCGGATAACACAATATTTTAACGACGGAATTGCCCTGAAGGGTGGACGCCTCCTTGTTTTCCATTCCAATCGGTTTTTGGATGCCCTTGATCCAATCAATGGAGAAAGTCGTTGGCAATCCCGTCTTAACATTGGTTCGGTGGAAAGTTTGAAAAGTAGCTTTTTCAACAACGGACGCTTGTATTTTATAGATAATTCCCAACTGACCAGTATTGACGTGGAGACCGGATGCCGACTTAGCAACCAGTCTGCGCCTTCGGGGAAAAATCTGTTATCAGATTTGGCGCAAAGTGCCGATGGGAAAAGGGTATATGTATCGGATCACTACAACTTGTATGCGGTATCCATAAAATAATAGATCATTTCAACCGCGCCACCATAATCCCCGTTTGCCCAATCTGTGTAGCGATGTATTCCGGCAGCGGCTGCTTGGAGATAATCACCTTTCTGCCGAGGGAAGAGGCGTGCATGAGGTGAATCCGCCCATGAATTTTAATAGCGAAGCCTTGGTGCGCAATGTCAAGTTCGGGCTTCCAAGCAGTGAGCGATATGATATCGCCTTCCTGAATGAGATGCTCCATCGCCGCCACGCGGTTTTTGGGGATATAAAACCACTGGTGGGCATTGATGCGACGCTCGGCTGCCCGGAGGGAGCGCAGATTTTCGGAGCTCTTGATCTTAGGATATTTGGCTGGGCGAGCAGAGATGTAGCCGATTTTTTTGCGGTAGGGAATACCGCCCATTGTTTCAGTGAGGTCTTGAAGAAGACCGCGTTTTTCGTTTTGCAGCAGCCAGCCCGTGAAATAATGGATGCGCGAGCCGTAACCGTTTACATGGCCTCCCCAATATCTAAGTTCCTGTAAATGTGCTTTGTACGATGGATAATCGCCCGGCGTGGCAAGCGCAATGGCGAGACTGTTTTCCACAAAAGTCCAGCAGTCGAGCTCGCAAAGGTTGACGGCCAGACATTCTTCAGAATTACGGTCTAGGCATCCAGTTACATACGGCGTACCGATAAAACTGTGCGCCACGGCGAGTGTTTTGGCCGGAAGGGAGGATTCCGCAAGGGCGTATTTTTGTTTTTCGAGGAAAAGAAGGGAATCGGCTGTGGATTCTATTGGAAAACAAGACCTATGAGGTTTTAAAAACCTCATAGGTCTCAATCCCGAGTTTGGTGATTCCTTGAATCCTGTAAAACCAATCCCCGTGTAGAAAGAAGTCGCAAACAGCAAGGCAAGCAACAAAAAGCCCAACTTTCCGATCCCGACTAAATCGGGATTAAACTTTCGGAAAGTTGCCCCAAGTCCGATAGTGTTTATAGCGTTCACCGTTTGTTTCACTTTCTTCTTGTTAGAACAACAACCCTGCCAGTGTGGCCGACAGGTAACTCGCTAAGGTACCCGCAATAAGCGCTCGAAAAGCCAGTTTAGCCAAGTCAGCGCGACGGCTCGGTTCTAAGGCCGAAATACCGCCAATCTGGATACCGACAGAGCCAAAATTAGCAAAACCACAGAGCGCAAAACTAACAATAGCGATGGTTTTTTCTGAAAGCAAATGGCCATCAATAATCGGTTTAAGTTGGAGATAAGCCACGAATTCGTTGGCTACCAGCTTCGTGCCCATGAGTGCGCCAGCCTGCGGGGCTTCGTGCCAGGGAACACCCATCACAAATGCAAAGCCCGAAAAAAGTCCTCCGAGGATACTGTTCAATCCAAAATCAGGGTATCCAGCGAGTCCGCCTGCGGCGCTGAGGATGTAATTGATGAGTGCGATGAGCGCAAGAAAACCAATCAGCATTGCCAGCACGTTCAGTCCGACTTTAAGGCCATCGGTGCAGCCAGCAGAAATGGCGTCCACAATGTTGGAGTGCTGTTTGCCGACTTTAAGTTTCACCACGCCCTGCGTTTCAGACTCCTCAGTTTCGGGCCACATGATTTTGGCGATAGCGAGCGCACCCGGCGCAGCCATGATACTTGCAGCGATGAGGTATTCGGCTTTCACGCCAAAAGCGATGTACGCCGCCATTACCCCCCCCGCAATGCAGGCAAAACTACCTGTCATGGACGCCATGAGTTCTGACATGGTCATGCCTTTCAGGTAAGGTTTGATCATGATCTGGGCTTCTACCTGCCCCACAAACGCGCTTGAAATATTGCTCAACGCCTCGGCGCCGCTCACTTTCATGATGTAGTTCAACCCTTTGGCGAGTTTTTCCACGATCCATTGCATCAGGCCGATATGGTAAAAGATATTGACCAGACAGGCTACAAAAATGATGGTCGGGATGATCTTGAAAAAGAAAATGAAGCCGCTCACGAAGACCGGGTCGCCCAAACCGTCAACATTCCAAGGCTGTGCCCCTACCGTCTTTTCTGTACTTTCGACGACCTTCCCGAAGGCCTTGTCGTCGGCCAAAATGCCGAAAACAAAGCGGGCGCCCTCAACGGAAAAATCCAAGACTTTGGTAACGGCTTTGCCCAGCCAACCAAAAATGGCCTGCCCGAGCGAGGTTTTTAATATAAAAACGGCCAAGCTGGCTTGTAGCAAAAGCCCCATGCCTACCGTGCGGTAATTAATGGCTTTACGGTTGTTGGAAAGCAAAAAAGCGAGTCCAAGAATGACAACGATGCCAACGAGGCCAATGAGACGATCCATTATTTTTCGATTGATTCGATTAGACGATTGGTTCGATTAACTTATAATCCGCCGAAATGTACGACCTCACTTTTGAATCAAGGAAGTTTTGCCTATTGCGCTATTTTTGCCCTTCATCAAAATCAATAAATGCAGAAACCTGGATATCAGTGAAACGAGCCACCAATCGAATCAATCCTACCAATCGTCTAATCGAATCAATCTATGAAGCCATACCTCATCGGAATTTGCGGCGGCAGCGGAAGCGGCAAAACAAGTTTTATTCACCGTCTGCGCGAATCTTTTTCAGAAGAAGAACTTTGCATCGTCTCGCAGGACGATTACTATTTCCCCATCGGTCAGCAACCGCGCGATGAGAACGGGCGGCAAAATTTTGACCTGCCAAAATCCATTGACAAAAAGGCGTTTCGTCAGGACATGGAGCGGCTGCTCGCAGGAAAAACCGTTGAACGTGAGGAACATGTGTTCAACAACCCCGACAAGAAGCCCAAAATTCTGACTTTCAAATCCGCCCCGGTCATCATCATCGAAGGTCTGTTCGTGTTTCACTACAAAAAAATTGCCTCGCAACTCGACCTGAAGGTTTTTGTAAACGCCAAGGAAAACCTCAAAATCATCCGCCGGATCGTCCGCGATCAGGTGGAACGCGGCTATCCGCTCGATGATGTGCTCTACCAATATCAACACCATGTGCTGCCATCCTACGAGCGTTTTATTTTGCCCTATAAAGAAGAGGCAGATTTGGTGGTGAACAACAACCGGGATTTTGAGCGCGGGCTGGAAGTGTTGGAAGGTTTTTTAAAGCATAAATTGAAACATAAAATTTGAACGGCAATCCATGTATAGGCGGGTAAAAATGACGGAATGACCAATGACGGAATGACTAAATGACGGAATGACAAACAAACTCTACACCCGCCCTTTCCTCCTCCTTTGCCTTTCCCACGCCTTGTTTGCGGGCAGTTTCAACATGATGATCCCGGAGCTGCCATCTTACCTAACATCGCTGGGCGGGGAGGATCACAAGGGGCTTATCATTGCACTTTTTACCATCACGGCAGGGCTTTCAAGGCCCTTTAGCGGCAAACTCGCTGACACGGTGGGGCGACTACCAGTCATGTACATTGGCACTTTTGCCTGCGTCATTTGCAGTTTGCTCTACCCGCAATTGGCTTTTGTATCCGGTTTTCTGGCGTTGCGGTTTTTTCATGGGTTTTCTACCGGCTTCAAGCCCACTGGCACCGCGGCTTATGTGGCAGATATTGTACCCGATGGAAGGCGTGGAGAAGCGATGGGCACCCTCGGTATTTGCCTGAGCCTTGGCGCAAGCGCATCACCCCCTTTGGGAAGCTGGCTGGTAAAACAATACGATATCAACACGATGTTTTACGCCTCAGCCACCTTGGGCGTGCTTTCTATGCTGATTCTGGCAAATTTAACAGAAACGCTGCGCGACAAACAGCCTTTCCGCCTCTCACTCTTGAAAGTAGGAAGGCAGGATATTTTTGACCCCTTGGCCTTACCAGCAGCCATCGTAATGATTTGTTGCTACATCAGTTACGGGGTAATCCTCACGCTGGTACCTGATTTGAGCGACCATTTGGGGGTGGAAAATCGGGGGACATTTTTTACCATTTTCACATTGGCGAGTGTTTCCACGCGTCTTTCAGCGGGAAAAATCTCTGACAGATTGGGGCGTGAGCCTGTGCTGAAAGCTTCGGCCATCCTCATCGCAATTGCCATGATCACATTTGCCTTGGCCGATTCGAAGCCTATACTCTACCTGGCTTCGGTGCTATTTGGCCTTGGGAATGGCATTTTTTCACCCGCCATCAATGCTTGGACTATAGATCTTGGCGATCCGGGGCGCAAAGGTCGCGCAATGGCCACCATGTATATCTCGCTGGAAATCGCCATCGGAGGCGGGGCATTAATCGCGGGTTGGTTTGCCGGCCACTTGTCCGGGGTGTTTTATTTTGCAGCAGTGGCGAGTTTGTTGGGTTGGGTTTATTTGACTTGGAGAAAGGGGTTTTAAAATTTACGATTTTGGATTTTGGATTTACGATTTACGATTATTTTGATCCGAAAAAGGCATGAATCGTTCCTTTTTCGGATCAAAATAATCGTAAATCCAAAATCCAAAATCGTAAATTTCACCCTTCACTCATTGCCCGCCCAGCCAGCCAGCCCCCCGTCCAGGCCGCTTGAAAGTTGAAGCCGCCAGTGATGGCATCTATGTCCAATACCTCCCCTGCGAGGAAAAGATTGGGGCAAATACGGCTCTCAAAAGTCTTGAAATTCAATTCCTTGAGCGATACGCCGCCGGCAGTCACGAATTCTTCTTTGAACGTGCTTTTGCCCGTGATTTGAAAATTCGCCGTGGCGATTTGCCCGGTCAGGGCCTGTAATTCCAACTTGCTTAGGTCGGCCCAACGGCATTCGGGGGCTACACCTGCTGCCTCCACCAGCCGTTGCCAAAGCCGGGTGGGAAGATTCATTTGGGTGTTGGCAGCCACGAGTTTTTTCCCGCTTTCGAGTTTTATCTGGCTCAACATCTCCCCTATCGCGAGTGGATTTTTTTCGCCCAAAAAATTGACCTCCAAGGGAAATTTGTAACCCATCTCGTGCAAATCCCGTGCGCCCCAAGCCGAAATTCGCAACACCGCCGGGCCGCTCAAGCCCCAATGCGTCACAAGCAATGGGCCTTCGGCAGACAACTTAGTACCTAAAATCCGAAGGGATGCAATCGGCACCGAAACGCCTGCCAAATCGCGCAGTCGGGTATCTTTCGTGTTGAACGTAAACAGCGAAGGCACCGGCGGCACAATGTTGTGGCCAAGCTCGCGAAGCCAATCCCAAGCCGTCGTGCTACTACCCGTAGCGAGCATGATTTTGTCAAAAATTTCCGAGCCGATTTGCCATCGGTTGTTGGGCAATGTAGATTCTCGTTCGATCTTTTCTACCCTTGTACTCGTCAAAACCCGGACACCCGCCTGGTGAGCGGCACGGGTTAAACAATCCACAATTGTTTGAGAATCATCGCTGATGGGGAACATCCGCCCGTCGGATTCAGTCTTGAGTCGGACTCCGCGTTGCTCAAACCAGGCCACTGTTTGTTCCGGGCCGAATTGCATAAAGGGGCCCAGCAATTCGCGGCTTCCACGCGGATAATTCCGCACCAGTTCGCGGGCATCAAAGCAGGCATGGGTGACGTTGCAACGGCCTCCGCCGCTTACACGCACTTTTTCAAGCACGGATTTTCCCCGTTCAAAAATGGTGACACGGAAGGCTGGATTGGCCTCCGCACAGGTAATAGCAGCGAAAAAACCTGCCGCGCCGCCGCCGATGATGGCTATGTTCATCGCACAATCACAATTGACCCACTTGATTCATGCTGTCCGTTGAGCAATATTTCATAGAAATAAGTGCCGGAGCGAAGCACATCATAGTGCCATTCAAAGGTGTTTTCACCATTGAATGCTGGTTGCAACTGAACACCTTGCACAAAACTCCCCCTCGGGTCAAATACCCTGACTAACACGATGTCGTCCAAATGAGCATAGCACTTGAATTTCAAAACCCCTTCAGAAGTCGGATTAGGGAAAGCGAGCGTTTTAAAACGCTTTTCGGCTTCAAATTCCCCAACATATAGCGTTTGGGCAGCGGAGTCCATCCATTGGAGACGTTGCCCCAGCCAATTGCGAAGAAAATCGGTATGTGCGGGGTATGGGCCACAGCAAAAAACGTTGGGCCAAACCCAGGTGTCCAGCACGGGCCAACGCTCGAAATTACGCACTTGCGCTTGCTGCACGGCAGCCGTCAGCGAATCGAGCAAGTGAAAAACATTGGTGTTGGAGAACGGCCCAGTGCGGAGTTCAATCCAGCGGTCTTTCAGACGAAGGCGATAGGCAGGGTCTTCCCACATTTTCGTCCACCAATAATCCACCACCCAGCTATCGTCGGGACAATATTGGTTGAAGTCAATGATCCAACCTTCAGGATTTTCGGCGGTGCAGTAGCCAGCGTTGCCGAGCGCAATGTTGAAATCCCAAACAGGCCCGGCATGAAGGCGCGAATCCTTGCTGTCTTTGTCCTTGTAGAGGAAGGTGCTGATGCGGTAAGCGTCCACACATTTAGCCACTTCATTCAGCAGCGTAAAATCCACAAACGACTGTACATCAATGTATTTTGGATAACCAACGGCCGTATCGGCAAATGCTGGCGAGGTCATTGCGGCTTCAAAACCTGTAATCCATTGCTGGATGTAGGCTTTTTGTGCGGGCTGCACTTCTGCGATTTTAGGATATTCGATTTGCCACAAAGTCGTCTGCCAGCCGCCGGGAACAGGAGGATAGGGGGAGATCCAGCCTTCGTTTTGCGCACCCGTGGTTTTGTCAATTTTGAGGATGTAGCCGCCCGTAAGCGAATCGCCTGCAAGGTCGTCTG
>JACMMM010000687.1 GCA_014379065.1 Saprospiraceae bacterium | reverse complement strand
TGGCATCGTTGCCAGTTGCGGCATTGACATAGTAACGGGCCGCCTGGCTATTGGGCAAAAACACTGCTAGAAAAAGTAAGATGAAAAAGATGTTCTTCATATCCAAAGGATTTTTTTTGTTGAAAGAAGTGATTGACGCCACAAAAGTCAGGGCACATACAATGGAGGAGAACAGGTACTGCGCAAGTGGTGGATTTGAGCGCGCAAATGGCAAACACCATTTCCGTTGTTGACGCCCTCGCCAACAGCCGTCCCGCTAAGACTTTAACTGAATAATTTTATTTGAGATTGAGCTTCGCCGTTGTTGTTGGCGAGGACGCCAACAACGGAATGGAAGGATGAGTGAATTGGCGGAAGAGGGTTGGGGCCAGCAGTTCTATTTTTTGGATGTTTTTTTGATTGACGAATGACGATTACATGATTGTTGATTTTTGATGGAAATGGAAGATGTAGGTATTTATAATGGCTGATGTAGGTGCCACAGCAGAACATTAGCCTTAAAACATCAAAAAATCCCCCATTACTTCAAAAATCAACAATCATGTAATCGTCATTCGTCAATCAATTTTTAACGGATCGCCTCTAGGCCAGGTATGATGCCCGCTCAAATAGGATACGCCAACTTCGACAGGTGATCAGCAATATGGAAAGCCTGCAATTTCTCCGCCTCCCCACGATCCAATTTTCCATAGGCAAAATGCGCTGCCACCTCCCGGTTCCAGGTTTTAAAATTTGAAATAGCCAGAAAAAGTCGGTCGAAGGCCTCTTTTTCTGTTTTGGCATGCGGCATTCCCTCGTCGCCGGGAATCGGATCGAGGGTATTGTGGCTCATTTTACCTTGCCATAAAAACACGTGTTTGGCAATAGGCCCAACGATCATCCGAAACCATTCGGGCTTCATCTCCGGGTAGCCTGTGAGCGAAAATTCCAAGCTTTCCGCACAGTGGTCGAGCATGACGGGCAATGACCACTGCCCGTCCGTGTCAATGTTCGGGAAAGCATTTTGGAGATTGGCCAATTCGTCTTCCGCCTCTTCTAGCGAGCGGAAACGCAGTTCTTTTGGCTGGTTCATTTTTTATGACGTTGGAGGGTTAGACGATAGATGTCGGACTCAATATAGAATTCTGCCAATGCTTACTGAATTAATAAAGGTTTACTACATTGTATTTATTTCTTCCGGCAAATATGCCACAAGATAGTCATTCCTAATATAGCCATCTGCTCAACAAGCCGTGCCATTTGCTCGCCCGGTCTTGTGGCCAAGCATTTAAGCCCCACACTTTTGAAGAAAAATACGCCATGTACGCGGAAAAACAATTATTCCAAAACAGATATACGCGGTGGCTCAAGTGGGCAAGTTCGGCCCTTGCTTTCTCGCAATTGGCCGCACTGCTCGGAGCGGAGACGGGGCTTCCTTGGCTGCCATTGGGCTACGCCGCTCACCTGCTTCTGTTAATGGTTGCTGGAATCGGACTGATGCTCGTCCACAGCGTTGGACTGAGTTTGCGTGTCTCATCGCAAGGATGGGCGCTCCGACGTACGCCCTTACATTTTTCTTATCGGCATATTGGTTGGGCGGAAATCAGAAACGTGCGGATTTTGAAACCATGTGCCTTGCCTTCAGCGTGGCGGCAGGGCAATGTCGAGCACAGCATTGGGCAACATTTTCTGATCAGCAACCCACAATACGATGTGGCATGCATTGAAATGACCAGCGGGTTTCAGGTGTTCGTCTCTGTCCAAAAACCAAACGAATTGATGGAGTTTCTTCACCACGGGTTGTTGCGGCCTGACTTGCTAGTGCCGCGTCCACCGAATAGCCTGTGAGTTGACGTGATAGATTTTTTGTTCATCAAGGCGTGAGGAGGGCGCAATGCGGGACATTTTAACCGACGAAGAACGCAGATGAGCGGAAAATGTGGCCGTCAATTCACAGGCTATTCGGTGGACGCGGCACTAAAAAGCAAGAAAGCCGCCTCGGCTATCCGAGACGGCTTTTCTTGATCTTCCTACCGTTAGTAGATTCTTCTTGCAGTCCGCAGTGTTCTTTTACACGTTAAGACTGATGCAAAGGTGGCTTGAAAGCGATGACTGCAAGGTTTGATATTGTTGCAAAATGGTTTGCAATTGTTGCAAAATGACTTGGCGGCGGGCTGCAAGTTGGTAATTTTGCGGGATAATCTAATTTAAGGTGGCAAGACACGCGCTTTTTTCTTCTTGGTTCATTGGACTAATCTTCTTCTTCTGCGCAGCGCATTTGCCTGCGCAAATACCTGTCTTGGAACGACTGGGTGCGGCTGAAGGACTTTCGCAAGGGATGATTTTTGATTTGCTGCAAGACCACCAAGGGTTCTTGTGGTTTGCCACCAAAGACGGCCTCAACCGCTACGACGGTTATACCTTTAAAACTTTTCAAAACAACCCTTTCGACCGATTTTCGATTTCTGACAATGAGGTGCTCACTTTGCTCGAAGATCATCTAGGAAGAATTTGGGCGGGTACGGCGAACAATGGCTTGGCTGTGCTAGATCCTTCAAGCGGGAGGTTTTATTACTTGAACAAACTTTCCAGCCAAAGTATCAACAGCCTGGCGCAAACGTCGGATGGCGCGATTTGGGCCGGCACAGCCATGGGCGTAAATCGGCTTCTCGTTCCTGATGTGCTGCCTTTCGACATCCCAAATCTGGCGGAATATGTAAGGGTGGACACGTTTGCCTGGGATGTTCCAGATAATAATTTCTCGGCACCGCTCAACAACACCGTAGATCTGCAGGGAAGCCGGGATGGCAAACTATGGGTCAGCACGTTTCGACAAATTGGTTTTTTTGACACCGCTACCGGGCGATTCCAGAAACAATGGACGAACAAAGTGCCAGGCCACTCCGACTATATTACCCCCTTTTTTCAGGAAAGCCCGGATGGCTCGATGTGGGTAGGGCAACCTGGACAATTGCTGCGCTTCCGCGACGATAAAGTGGACATTTTCCCGCTTCCAGAGGGCTCTGTTTTCCCTTACACAGACCTTGCATTTGATGCTTCCGGAAACCTGTTTGTGAGCACTAGAAAACAGATTTTCAGGTTAGCTGCTGCTCCATCCGCCACGCCCGATAAAGCGTCATTCGAGCTTTTCTATCGCTTCCCGGCAGATGGGATTATTGGCTCCACCAAGTTGCTAATGGATCGGGGAGGCCTGCTCTGGATCGGCACCAATGGCTACGGTTTGCGCAAATACAATCCGGGCAACCCTCAACTTCATCACTATTTGGCAGGTAAAAGCCCACGCCGTATGCTCTCCGACGCGCAAGGGAGGGTATGGGTCTGGCTTTCCGGCGGAACATTCCAAAGATTGCACGAGCATCGCCAGATTTCTTCAGAGCTTCTTTTCTCAGACAACAATTTGCTCCAACACGATTGCATACAGGCGAGCAATGGCGCCTTGTGGCTTTTATGTGAAAACAAACAGGATAAGCAAAAGGGAATTTTAATCCGGCTGAACGGTCAAAGCCTTGCCGAAGAAGCCCGTTTCCAGGTACCCATTAACGTCGGCATGTTTAGCCGCTTCTACGAGGACAAAGCCGGAAATATTT
>JACMMM010000686.1 GCA_014379065.1 Saprospiraceae bacterium | reverse complement strand
GCACTGTTACAGCCTCTAGCGAGGCACTCTGCTGGGAAGCATCTGTAGGTAGCCTTATTACGATTGACCCAAGCGGATTCGTGTTGCCAAACGAAGGTATTGTATCCGGTTTCGCCTGGGCTGTTTCTACTGCACCACTTGATCCAACCTTGTACCCCGCAGATGATCCCAGCTATATAGGCTCTACCCCAGTGCTTACAGCTCTCTATTTGCCTGGTGATATCAATAATGGTGGCGCCTTTTTGATGGTTAATAGTATCTACTACTATACACCTGTGGTAATCGGCAATGGCGACAACGGTGGCCTGGCAAACTTCCTGCACAATATTGACATTTCGAACGGTTGCTACTATGTGGGCGAACCTGTGGTGATATACACTATCCCGCTTACAGATGACATCACGGTCACTGCTACGGCAGGAGCTGGCTCCGTCAACGCGACTCCTAGCGGTGGTATCAGTGCAGTTATCGGCGATGATTCCTTTTTCAGCTACCTATGGAGCAATGGCGCGACCACGCAAGACCTTTCTGGCGTTCCTCTTGGCACCTACACCGTTACCGTCAGCGATCCTTGCTCGTTTGAGGGTACTGCATCCGCTACTGTTATTGTGTCTGGAACGAAAGACCCTGCGTCTATTCAATCTTTTGTCATAAGCCCGAACCCGACTACTGGCATCTTGACGCTCAACCTTGCGCTGGCAACTGCCGTCGAAGTACGCATCGAAGTGCTCAACACCCTCGGCCAGACGCTGCAAACCGTCAACGCTGGCAAAATGAGCAATCTGAGCCAAGCCATTGACCTTAATGGCATGGCACAAGGATCGTACTTCCTCCGTGTCACGGTAGATGGCGAAACCGCTATCCGCCGCGTGGTAGTCCAACGTTAATGCTTGGACGGTTTTCCGTTCAGATTTTTTCGAATAAACTTGCACATGAGTCATTCCGGTTTCCGGGGTGGCTCATTTGCTTTTTGGAATATGTGGCACACCTCTGAGGTGTGCCACATATTTTTCAAAACTTTTTGTGTGAAAAAATGTTCGGGCGAAGTATTTTTGCCCTCTTGTTATGGATTTTAAAATCACTTCCGAATATCAGCCCACGGGCGATCAGCCGCAAGCCATTGAACAGTTGGTGAACGGCATCAAACAAGGCGACCAAGCCCAGGTGCTGCTGGGTGTGACCGGGTCTGGCAAAACGTTCACGATGGCCAACGTCATCGCCCAGCTCAACCGGCCTACGTTGGTGCTGACGCACAACAAGACGCTCACAGCGCAGTTGTATGGCGAGTTCCAGAGTTTTTTTCCGGACAATGCCGTGGAATATTTTGTGTCGTACTACGACTACTACCAGCCGGAAGCCTACCTTTCAGTATCCGATACTTACATTGAAAAAGACCTGCAAATCAATGAGTTGGTGGACAAGCTCCGGCTTCGGGCCACGAGCACCCTGCTTTCTGGCAGGCGCGACATCATCATCGTGGCTTCCGTGTCATGCATCTACGGTATGGGCAACCCCGACGATTTCAAGACCGGTATCATCCGTCTCCTGAAAGGAATGAAATTGCCCAAAACACAGTTCCTCTACGCCCTTACCGACAGCCTTTATTCGCGTACGGAGACCGACTTTTCACGCGGCACCTTCCGGGTACGCGGTGACACGGTAGATATCAATCTGCCTTATGCCGACACTGGCTACCGGGTTATTTTTTTTGGCGACGAAGTCGAAAGCATCGAAAGTTTGGAACTCACGTCCGGGCGCCGCCTCGAAGCTATTGACACGGCGGCCATTTTCCCGGCTAACCTCTATGTAGCGCCAAAAGATCGTTTGACCGAAATCATCCACAGTATCCAAGATGAGATGAACGCCCAAGAGCGGTATTTTATCACGGAAGGTCGCTCAGCAGAAGCGCGGCGTATTAAAGAACGCACTTCTTTCGACCTCGAAATGATCCGCGAGCTGGGCTATTGCTCCGGCATCGAAAACTACTCTCGCTTCTTTGACCGACGTAAGCCTGGCACCCGTCCGTTCTGCCTTTTGGATTATTTTCAGGATGATTTTTTGATGATCGTTGACGAGAGCCACGTAACCATCCCGCAGGTGCGCGGCATGTGGGGAGGCGACCGCGCCCGCAAGCAATCGCTGGTCAATTTCGGCTTTCGCCTGCCCTCCGCCATGGACAACCGCCCGCTCAATTTTGACGAGTTTGAGGGAATGATCAATCAAGTCATTTTCGTCAGTGCCACCCCCGCTGATTACGAATTGGAAAAAACGGAAGGCGTTGTGGTAGAACAACTTGTACGCCCTACAGGCCTGCTTGACCCGCCCATTCAAGTGCGTCCTTCGCTGAACCAAATTGACGATTTGATCGAGGAAATTCAGCAGCGGGTTGAAGTGGATGAACGCGCCTTAGTGACAACCTTAACCAAACGGATGGCCGAAGAACTGGCGAATTACTTTGACAACATCGGCATCAAATGCCGTTACATCCACTCCGAAGTGGAGACTTTGGAACGAGTGGAAATCCTGCGCAATCTTCGCCTCGGCGAGTTCGATGTGCTCATTGGTGTGAACCTCCTGCGTGAGGGTCTTGACCTTCCTGAAGTTTCTCTGGTTGCTATTTTGGACGCAGATAAAGAAGGCTTTTTGCGCAATGCCCGCTCGCTTACCCAAACGGCGGGACGTGCTGCACGAAATTCCAATGGCCTTGTCATCTTCTATGCCGACAAGATCACCGATGCCATGCGCAACACGATGGATGAAACCACGCGCCGTCGCAGCATACAAATGGCCTACAACGAACAGCACGGGATCACCCCCACCACGGTGACTAGAACCAAGGAGCAAATACTCGCTACACGCAGCATCTTGGATGTGCGCGGCATCCAGCCAACCAAATTTTACGTTGAAAACGAAGAAATTAGCCTCGCTGCCGAACCGATTGTAGCCTACGCGACACGTAGCCAGCTCGAAAAAATGGTAGCCGACTCCGAAAAGAAAATGAAAGCTGCAGCCAAGGACCTCGACTTTATCAGCGCAGCGCAATACCGCGATGAGATGAATGCACTAAAAAAACAGTTGGGCGAGCGGTTTGGATGGCATGAGGGATAAATTTGATTGTTTAGTGGATGTGTTTATTTGGGGATTTGGTTATTCGAGCGCCCATGGACTTCCTCACTATAACCTTGATTCTTCAGGCCGCTGGAGTTTGGCCACTGCCGCTGCTTCTGCCTCCGCCACTGCGCCTTTGCCCGCCTCGAAAAGGCTGTTTTTGTCCGCCATCTTTTCGCTGTCCCTCAGCTCCGCTTCTGCGGGGAGGCTGTGATCTGCCGTTGCTACCTTGGCGCGGTGCGTGTCGTTGTTCAGGTTCTTCGGCAAGGCCGGGCGGGAGCGGAAGTTTAGGTACTTCTTTGCCGATAAGTTTTTCGATGCGCTTGAGGCGCTGGAGATCCATGTGGTTGATGAGCGTAAGGGCAGTGCCTTTGCGTTCAGCGCGGGCGGTGCGCCCAATGCGGTGGACGTAATCTTCGGCATCTCGGGGCGCCTCAAAGTTCACCACGAGGTCAATCCCGTCAATATCAATCCCGCGGCTCAACACATCGGTGGCCACGAGGATGTCAATTTTTTGGTTGCGGTAGTCGAGCATTACCTGTTCGCGCTCGTTTTGCTCGAGGTCACTGCTGATCCGCTCCACGGAAAGGTTGCGGCTTTTGAGTTTTTTGTACAATTCGTTGACCGCTAATTTGCTGGAGCAAAAAATGAGCGTTCGCCCAGTCCGGTCTTTCAAAAGCTCCACGATGAGCGGGATCTTCTGCCTATCGCCGACGAGATACACGCCCTGCGTGACACCTTCCGCTGGTTTGGAAAGCGCAACACTGACAGTGGCTGGGTTTTTGAGCATCGTTTTGGCCAATTTCATGATCCCATGGGGCATGGTAGCAGAAAAAAGCAGGCTTTGCCGGTTTGGATTGAGGGTTTCAATAATTTTCGTGAGATCAGGTATAAAGCCCATGTCGAGCATCCGGTCGGCCTCATCCAGCACCAGAAAGCGCAGGCGTGAGAAGTCAACGTAGCCGAGACTCATGTGCGAGAGCAGACGGCCTGGGGTTGCGATAATGATGTCTGCGCCTTTTTGGAGCGCGTCGCGGCCTTGAGCAAAATCTTTGCCGCCCCCGCCGCCATAGACGGCCACCGAAGAGATGCCCGCGAAATACGAATAGGCTTCGATGGCCTGGTCAATCTGCATGGCCAATTCTCGGGTAGGCACGATGATCAAGGCTTGCGTGAAATGAGCTTCGCCCGATTCCATGATCATGTGCATGATGGGCAACACAAAAGCTGCTGTCTTGCCCGTGCCCGTTTGGGCCGTGCCAATAACATCCTTTCCCTCCAAAATGAGGGGAATGGCCTTTTCTTGAATGGGGGTAGCGGTTTTGAAGTTCAGGGCCTCGATGCCATCGAGCACGTCGGGATGGAGGCCAAATTCAGAGAAATCCAATTAAATAAGTGATAAGTGGTAAGTGATAAGTGGTGCCCGCCTTCGCTTTTATTCGCCTTAGCCTTCGGCGGCGGCGAAATGCTTCGGCGGGTAAAGTGGGTTGCGATTCTATCGCAAATCCCATCGTTTAGTTTTAAAAAAACGCAACACAAGGTATAGCAACAATCCTGCCGGGCCTGTGAGCATCGTAAGTAACAAACTTGGAATCACAAAGATGTGTCCAATTTTTAATTGTCGCGCATCGTGTGTTTGCCAGGTTCCAACAAGTAGACAAAATGAAAGGTAATTCAACCAACCCGTGAGCAACATTTCTTTGCTGCGAAACAGGTTTTTGAAACCTTCCAGTGAAAACAGATTTCCGCCTTCTTCGGGGCTGGTAAGAAATTGAAACGTAAAAACCGCCGCCGCAATCAACAAGATTGTGGCCGCTCCAAAAGCAATCGGCTCCGTATAGCGCCAGTTAGGCGCCGCAATCAGCAGCAGCCAAGGGAGGAAAATTATGATGCTGGCGTACCAGTAGAAGGAGTCGGATGTCATGGCAGTTGATTCGATTGGCGAGATTGATTCGATTGATTCGATTGTTGCGATTGGTGAGATTGAT
>JACMMM010000685.1 GCA_014379065.1 Saprospiraceae bacterium | reverse complement strand
CTACGTGTTTGGTGCGCCCCATGCCCCAATAGCCGCCATTGGGGTTTTTAGAGGGGCCCTCGTTTACCCAAGTGGGCTGGCCGTCGCGGTTTTGTGCGGCGGCGACAAAATGTTTTTGATAGTCAAGCCATTGCGCTCGAAGATTGGGGAAAGCACCATCGGTTTGCACTCGGTCGCGCCACCACCATTTCCAGCGCTGGTATTTTACAAATGAGTTGTCCCAACATTCTGTGTCCTCATCCGCGTCATATTCGTCCGCGAAGTAGGCGTCCAGTTGTTGGCAGATTTCAAAGTAATTGCGAGAAGTGATGGGGGTGTCCACTTCGGGGAGGGTTTGGGAGATCCCCGCAATTTGGCAGAGGAGACAAATGGCGAGAAACAATAGATGTTTTTTCATGAGAAAGGCGGATTGTAAGGGGCAAAAATAGCAAGGGGCAATTTGGTAGTTGGGCCAAACCGCCCTTTTGCTATGGGGAGCAAAAGGGCGGCTTACTCTTTTTTCTTGTTCAATTTATCCAGCATTTCTTGGAGTTTTTCCAAGAGCCAAATACGCTCTGCGATGGTATCTATGCCTCTGATTTCTTGCATCAAGGCTTCGATGTCGCGTCGGTCGGGCATCAGGCGCAGTTCGGCAATGGCTTCTACTTTGTTCAAAAAATTGAGGGATGGTTTTCGTTTGTGCTCGGGCACATTGCCTTTTTGTGTTTTGTCGTCTTCTGCCACTTGATCTTTCCCGCTGGGGCTATTCTTTTCTTTCTTTTTTTCCCGCGAAAAAAAGACCCTGGCCGCGTTGATGCAGGAGTAAAAATAATCCTCTTCGTTGGTCTCGTACAGCAACATTATTTGTAGCAGCTTGGCTGAAATCTTGTACTGCATTTCCTCATAATTGATTTGGAATAGCGGGCCATGCGCCATGTCATATTCTTTGATGTGGAAATAATAGTTGGCGAGGTTGTATTCATAGCAGTCTTCGGGGTGTTCAGTCCCTACGATTTTGTATTTGTTGTCGTCCAAAAACTTCTTTACCCACACATAGTCTTTTGCCCTAAGACCGACGGTGACGCAGTTCTGAAACTCGCTAATCAGTATTTTGCCCTCCCAATAAATACGCCCCCGACTCTCCCTGCGTTTGAAGATGCGCAAGAGCGGTTCGAGCAATTGGGCATCGCCTTGCACATATCGCTTTGTCAGGTAGTTGCAGCAGATAGTTTCAAGATTTTTCAAAACCACTGGTGGCAGGTTAGTCTCTTCTTTTAAGAGAAGTTGGTCGTATGCTTCAAAGTCTTTGGCAGGAGATCCGGGAGCTTCTTCCTCCAAAAACTCCAATGCAAAGAGCAGAAGCCGGCCTATTGGTTTTGAAAAAAACCAGCGCAAATTTTCAGCGTTTGGATCGAAGATTAATTTTTTGCGCCAGTGTTCCAGTCCCAGTGAAGTCACTTGATTTTGGGCATATAAGGTATAAATCTGCACCATATATTCTACCAGAAAGTACTCTTCAAGGGCGCGAATTGATTTTAATAGATTCAGGTCGTCTTTTTTTGTGTTGTTGAGGCTCAGCAATAGGGTCAGCTCCTGATCAACCAGATAGTTCCAATGGTAGTCTTTGCCCTCCCAGCCCGTTTGCTTTTGTTGCAAGTGCGACAACGATTTTTGGAATGTCCAGAACTTTTTTTCAGATTTTTTTAGATTCAGAAAGCGCAAAAGGCTCAGCCCGAAATCTTTTTGAGCCTGCTCCTTTTTGTCCATCCCAAGCATCGTAATTTCGAAATGGATAAATTTTTTAACCAAGGAATACAGCAATGCCATGAGATCATCAAAATATCTTTTGGTATAGGTCTTTCTTGGAAAAACTTTAGCAAAGAGTTCTTCAGCATCAATCTCTTCTGCTTCCTCAGAGGGCATTTCCCGGAGCACATAATGCATTAAATCATAGCAATCGTTCTGAGCCGGTAGCCCGGTACAATAGGTAGCCGAAAGAAAATGGAGAAGTCGCTCCTGTTCTTCCTTGTCGAGCAGCAAAGCCAATTGGATTGCCGCCCTGTTACCGCGATTTGCCATGTTCAGGTGTAAAAATGTTTGCTCCCGCAAAAATTGAAAAAAAGTGTAATTGCTGCTTAAAAAACATGCTCGCACTTTTGTCCTACGAATTTATCCTTGCCTGGAAAAACGAACCAAAAATGTAATATAAGAAATAAAAGCCCCAATAGACCTTTGCTTTGCATTTTAATAATTTTTAAAACTTTTTACCATGTCTACGTACACTAATGAAGCACAAGCATCTAAAAGACCATTTCTCAACACTATTCTCCTCATCTTATTGGGCCTCGCCTTGGGCTGGCTTGCTCAGTATCTAAAGAAGGAACGGACTCCATCTCCCACTTTCAGCGTAGGGAAAGACAAGGTCGTGATTATTCCAGACAGAACCATTGGAGCAGACCAAGTGACAATCACCATTTTCAACGCAGACAAAACGCAACTCTACACAACAACCATTTCCGTGGATTCTTCTCTTGCTTTTGCCTTTCCGACCACTGACAAGAGGGCATTGCGCATCCTGCAAGAGTACCTTTGCAGAGGCTGCCTTATCAAATGTTGCAACAACGACTCAACGGTTGACCCGGATGGAAACCCTATTGTGGTTACGGATGTGATTCTGCGAACGAATCTTACCTCTGTTCCGGCAGAGGTTACAGACCCAACTTCCAATTGGTGTAATTGCAACTGGCCTACTACTGGTTCGCCAGTCCCCGGTGATCCTAATACTACTACGAGGTCATTTCCTTGGGGTGTGAATACTCCTAACCCTACCATTCCAGATATTAGAAGATTGACTGTGACAGATGGGACCAATACCGCCATCCTTTACTTAAAGACTATAGGGACAACAACTGGGGCAGGTGCGGAACCTGGAGACCACGCCCAATACTCTTCTGCTGGCAATTTTGACTGTAACTTATCACCCGCTGATGGTTTCAGATATGTTCAACCCGATGGGACTACTGCAATCACGCCAAGAACAGCAATGGTTAAATTCACCGGCCCGGGTACTTTCAATTTTACAGTAAAAACGACAAGAACCAATGCGCCGGGCTCAAATGGTCTGCTGATTGAACAGAGAGTTTGGATCACTTGTCCAGGCAATTGGACTGTTACCCAAACCAAGCCCACTGGCGGTGTGTGCAGCAGCGCTGTGGAATAAAACCCTGCTCCCCAAAAGACCATTTGAAAACGACGGCTGATGATTCCAAAAAACCTTTTAAAAATGGCCTCCGCCTGACCAGCCCCCTTACTTACCTTTGAAAACACCTCAGGAGACCCCGGCCATCGTGCCGGGGTTTGCTTTTTTGAGGCCAAAATTATCAAAAATAGCGTTTTGCTAGCGTTCGGTCGAGCCAATCGGGCCAATCTTCGAGCTTTGCTATAATTGCGGTGGGTTTTGACATACTTTTGCGGGCTTTTTGAAAAGAAACACTAGCATACATAATGGAAGAAAAAAAGAATCAACTGAGCACCTATATCGGCATGGGACTGATATTCTTGTTGTTGTTTTTGTGGATGCAATATTCCGCCCCGCCTAAGAAAACACCCGAACAACTTCAGGCCGAACAAGCGGCTCAAACCGCCCAACAGGCTCAAAACCAACCAACCGCACCGACCACCACTGCTGCGCCAACTCCTTTACCCGCCGAAGCTTTAGCGAAGGAGGGTGTTTCCGAAACGGAACAAAACGGGATGATTGTCGCCAAATTTGGCGTATTTGCCCCAGCGGCTACTGGGCAAGAGCAATTTGAAGTCTTGGAAAACGACCTTGTACGCATCACCTTCACCAGTAAGGGCGGGCGAATCAAAGAGGTTTTTCTCAAAAAATTCGAAAAAATACTCACCGATACGGCAGGTAAAGAAGTAAAAAGCCCCCTACGCCTGCTCGAAGATGACCAAAACCGCTTTGAGTACGAGATTCCAGTAGGTGGAACGGCAACCGGCAAAGTCCTAACGAGCGAGCTCTTTTTCGCGCCCACAAAAAACGGCAACACCCTCACTTTTCGGGCTGACGCTGGGAATGGCCGCTATCTCGAACAAAACTATACCCTCACGCCTGACAACTACCGTCTCGACTATCGCATAGCCGCTAACGGTCTTGAAAATGTGCTGACGCAGAAGGAATTGCGCTTTAATTGGGAAAATCATTTGGATAAATTGGAGCGCAACCAGACTTACGAGCGCACCATGTCGTCGATTTATTTCAAATCAGCTGGAAAGACAGACTATTGCGATTGCCGCAGCGACGATACCAAAAGCCTGGGCGAAAAGCCCGTGGATTGGTTTTCGCACTCCAACCAATTCTTCAATACAAGTATTGTGGCACAGGGCTTCACTTTCCGCGACTTTACGGGCGAGGTCAGGGTATTCGGAGATGCCGACCCGAATTTGAAGGTGCTGAAGACCACTGTTTTAGTGCCGTTCGAGCGCGGTTCTGCAAACATGGCGATTTACACAGGCCCCAACGAATTCAAACGTTTGCAGGATTTTGGCGTGTCGCTGCAAGACATCATTCCCTTTGGCGCGAGCATCTTTGGGGCCATCAACCGTTGGATTATCCACCCAATGATGGATTTTCTCTCAGGTTTTATTGGCAACCAGGGCATTGTCATCCTGATGCTTACCCTGCTCGTGAAACTCATCGTATATCCGCTCACCTACCGCATGGTGCTCAGCCAATCCAAGATGGCAGCCCTCAAGCCGCGCCTTGAAGACCTCAAAAAGAAACATGGCGACGACCAGCAGGCCATGAGCGTAGAGACCATGAAATTGTACAGTGAGTACGGGGTGAACCCGCTTGGCGGCTGTCTGCCCATTTTCCTGCAAATGCCGATATGGTTTGCGCTCTATCGGTTTTTCCCGGCCAGTATCGAATTCCGCCAACAGAGTTTCCTTTGGGCCACCGATTTGTCGAGTTACGACAGCATCATGCACCTGCCCTTCGATTTGCCCTTTGGTGCTGGAGCGCATATTAGCCTGTTCACACTCATCTGGGTAGTCACCACCCTTTGGTATACTTGGTATTCGATGAAGCAAATGGATGCCTCTTCGATGCAAAACGACCAGATGAAAGTGATGAAATACATGCAGTACACCATGCCGGTGTTCTTTATGTTCTTTTTCAATAGCTTCGCTTCGGGTCTAACACTTTACCTCTGTTTCAGCAATATCCTTAACATCGGCCAGACGCTTGTGACTAAAGAGTTTCTGATTGACAAGGAGAAAATCAAGGCTCAACTTGAAATCAACAAGGCAAAGCCTAAAAAGACAACAGGATTCCGAGCAAGGCTCGATCAAGCGATGAAAGACCAACAGCGCCTTCAGGAAGAAAAAGCCAAACAGGCTACAAAAAAGAAGAAATAACAGGGCGGAAAAAAGCCTCCGAGGGGCGAACCTTCGGAGGCTTTTTTATGCGGAGCATACTAGCAATGGCCAAATTTTTAAAATGCTTTCAAGTCCTCTTTGCCAAAAGTCCATTCAGGCGTAATTAGATTTTCCCCAATATTTGCGGAGTACCAAGGACTTAATTTTGGATCGTTCGGATTTTTCAAAACCTGAATTTCCTGCGCGGGCATATAACTCTGCGCCAATAGGAAAACCGTCTGACCGTCTGCATTTTTTGCAACATCTACTACGATGACCGCATGGCCTGGCGAGCCGCCGCGAATGAAAACGTCTCCGATTTGAAGTTCTGTAATTGTTTTTGGGTGTAATTCTTTTGACAGGGAAAGCGTACCCGCATAAGAGAATATCATTTCTAAGTACGCCCAAAAAGTATCGTAGGAATTAGAAGGGTTGGCGGCATTTTCCACCCAATATACTTCGTTTTGACGGACTTTCACGCGACCCCCTTTTCGCCATCGGTTGTATTCGACCGGGAAACCATTGGTGAAGTGGAAACTGATTTTGTCAAACTGCCTCCTGTGCCACAAGTACTCTGCTCGCAGTCGGATGACGGCATCGGCACACTGGTGGAGGTCTTTTCGGCCAATGGGAAGATCCACCACAGCATCATAAACGCTCAGGTTTTCTTTTTCCACGCCATTAAAATAACGGACTTTGCTGCCGCTTGGTTTGAGCGGCAAGTAGCGCAAAAAGTGGGCAAACGAACCCGTATCAACCGAACTGCGCTTAAAGTCATTGGGCGGGGCAAAACGCTGAACCAATAGGCTATCGTGGCTGTAAATTTCTTTAACCTCAGGCAATCGCTGACCCGAATTTTTGCCATTGGAGCAAAAAAGCCCTGCGAAAAGCGAAAGGGCCAGCAGGAACAGGGGGGGCTTTTTCATGGAGTTTTAAACGAGTTTGGCCACCCATTATTTTGGGAAGCTTCCTCGCCCATCAACTGCCGCTCATACATTTCAGCATAATAACCGCCCTGGGCCAACAACTCCTCATGTGTTCCTTCTTCCGTTACGCGTTGTTCGTCCAGCACGATGATCTTGTCAAATTGTAACATCTGATAGATACGGTGTGTAATAATAATGGCCGTTTTGTCGGCGAGCGCGCCAGTAAGATAGCCAAGGATGCGGCTTTCAGTATTTGTATCCACTGCAGAAAGGCAATCGTCCAGTAGCACAATATCGGGTTCTTTGGCAAAGGCTCTAGCGATGCTAACGCGCTGTTTTTGACCGCCGGAAAGGGTCACGCCGCGTTCGCCCACCATCGTTTCGTAACCTTCGGGCAAACCTATAATCTCATCGTGGATGGAGGCGCTTTTGGCAAAATGTTCTGTTGCTTCGCGGCCAATGCCTTCTTTCCCGAAGGCAACATTTCCCCAAACGGTATCAGAAAAAAGGAACACGTCTTGCGGGACGTAGCCAATGCTCTGACGCAATTGTGCCAAATCATGTTGGCGGATGTCCTTGCCATCTATCAAAATCCTGCCCTCGCTCACGTCGTACATCCGCACGAGCAAGTCGGCAATGGTCGTTTTTCCACTCCCTGTTCGGCCCACGATGGCCATTTTTTGGCCGGGCAAAAGTTCGAACGATACATTTTCAAGGGCTTTGATGCCGGTGTCTGGGTAGATGAAGGAAACGTTTTGGAATTGGATGTGACCATGAAGACTGTTGACTGTTGACTGTTCACCATTGACTGTTGACTTTTGACTATTGACTGTTGACTTTTGGCCATTGACTGTTGAGCGGTCAATAGTCAATGGCGAATCGTCAACAGTCAATGGGTTTTTGATAGTGGGCGAGGTATTCAAAAATTCACTGATCCTTTTTTGCGAAGCAGCCGCTTGTTGTGTCAATGAAGCAATCCAACCAATAGCGGTCACAGGCCAAGTGAGCATATTGATGTAGATGACGAATTCCGCGATGTTGCCTGGGCTGATTTTTCCCGCCACCACTTGCAAGCCCCCCACATATACCGTGATAATAGTACTCGTTCCGATGAGCAAAGCCATGAGCGGAAAAAAAATGGAGTCAATACGGATGAGTTCGAGCGACTTTTTGCGGTATTCCTCGCTTTGAGCTGCAAACCAACGACCCATCGCCCATTCTTGCACATAACTTTTTACCACACGGATGCCACTGTACACCTCTTGCGTAGTGCTGGTAAGCGAGGCTAGCTGCTGTTGGATTTTTTCGCTCCGACGATTGATTAGGGTACTTACCCAATAAATCGAAACACTCAAGAAAGGCAAAGGCAAAAGCGACCAGATCGTCAATTCAACACTCACCCGGAGCATTGACGATATGGCAAGCACAAACAAGAAAATCAAATCCAGCCCATACAAAATAGTCGGGCCGAGGAACATCCGCACCTTCGATACATCCTCCGAAATGCGCGACATGAGGTCGCCCGTAGCGTTTCGTTTGTAAAAAGCGAGGTCAAGCGATAGGTAGTGCGCGAATATTTCCTTGCGCATATCGTATTCAATGAGGCGGCTTACCACGATGATGGTTTGGCGCATAAAGAACATTGCTACGCCCATCATCAGTGCCAAGGCGATAACCCCTGCGCCAAACCAGGCAATCTGGCCGCCCAATTCTCCCATAGCTTCTGGATGTGCCGTAATGCCTCCTTTGGCTTTGTAAGCTGCCACTTCTCGTACCACCGTGTTCAGTGCATCGCCGATAACTCTCGGTTGCCACACGGCAAAATAGTTTTTGAGCAAAACGAAGAGGATGCCCAGTAAAATCCGCCAACGGTATTTCCAGAAAAACTTGTTAAGATAGGAGAGGTGTTTCATCAAAAAAGGAGATAGGAGGCCAAAACACAATGTCCTGCAAACTGTTTTGAAACTCGACACAAAGGTTTCAAAAGGAAAATTACCGAACGGTGTACTTTTACGCGAAAGTAAAAACTTAGTGTCCCTTAGTTTCCTTCGTGTTTTAAAAAGAGCGCGTTGCGTTTAAAAAATCTTCCAACATGCAAGAAGCATATATCGTAGCAGGATTTCGTTCCGCCATCGGGAAAGCCGGAAAAGGCGGCTTCAAAGGTTACCGCCCCGACGACCTCGCGGTAGACGTGATAAAACACCTGCTCGTTGCCGTGCCACAGCTCGACCCTAAGTTGGTGGACGACTGTATTGTAGGCTGTGCCAATCCTGAAGGCGAACAGGGCCTGCAAATTGGCCGACTTATCTCTAACCGAGCTTTGGGAAAAGAAGTGCCCGGAATGACCGTGAATCGTTACTGCGCTTCCGGTCTGGAGACCATTAGCATTGCAGTGGCCAAAATCCGTGCAGGCATGGGGCAAATTTATGTGGCCGGGGGCACCGAAAGCATGTCGCTCATTCCGATGACGGGCTACAAACTCGCCCCGAATTACAATATAGCAAAAGACACGCCCGACTACCTCGTGGGCATGGGCCTCACCGCCGAAGCTGTTTCAAAAAAATGGGAAATCAGCCGGGAAGCCGCCGATGAATTTAGCGTGCGCAGCCACCAGAAAGCCGCGGCTGCGATTGACGCTGGTAAATTCAAAGCAGAAATTGTGCCCGTTCAAGTCCCCGAAGTCTGGGTCGAAAACGATAAACGCAAAGAGCGCGTGAACACAGTGGACACCGATGAAGGTGTTCGGCGTGACACTTCTGCCGAGGGGCTTGCAAAACTCCGCCCGGCATTTGCGCAGGGCGGCGTGGTGACTGCGGGCAACTCCTCGCAAACCTCCGATGGCGCAGCGTTTGTGCTGGTCATGTCCGAAGAAATGGTCAAATCACTTGGTTTACAACCTATTGCACGATTGGCAGCCTGCTCTGTGGCGGGTGTTGAGCCAATTTACATGGGTATAGGCCCGTGTGCGGCCATCCCTAAAGCCCTCAAACAAGCGGGCATGAAACTCGACGACATCCAAGCCATTGAGCTCAACGAAGCGTTTGCGGCCCAAGCACTCGCTGTGATAAAGGAAGCGGGACTGAATCCCAATATCGTCAATGTAAACGGTGGCGCTGTTGCCCTTGGTCATCCATTGGGCTGTACGGGCGCAAAACTCAGCGTCCAAATCCTAAACGAAATGCGCCGCAGCAATCAAAAATATGGCATGGTGACCGCATGCGTAGGTGGAGGCCAGGGCATTGCGGGAATATGGGAAAGGTTGAATTGAATGGGCTAGAAGTGACACTTTTTTAAAAAGTGTCACTTCTACGCCTAAAACATTGGGGGTGCGACTTCAAGTCGCACCCCCAATTTATTTTATCAAAAATGACCTCAAAACTTCCAGTAATTCTTTCGGTTTATCGGCGTGTACCCAGTGCCCAGCACCTTCAATCG
>JACMMM010000684.1 GCA_014379065.1 Saprospiraceae bacterium | reverse complement strand
ATTGACATCTATTACTGCCACACCGCCGCCATTGTAGATGTAAGGGTCGGCGATAAAATTGTAGCGGAATTCTTCTTGAACAGTTGGTATGAAATCAATGCCTGTGCGCTCAGGAGGCAGGAGTTCGAACTTTGTAGTAGGCGCTATTGCAGGTTTTTCCTCCATCTCTGGGTGCAGGCGTGGGTCGGGGGAACAAGCGGGGAAGAACAGGATTAATGCGAGGGCAAGGAAGAGCGATTTCATGAGTACTGGTTTGAGGCGTGAAAATAGGTTGGCAGTAGCAAAATATGGGTTTTTGAAATTTTTTACTGGTGCTCATTTGTTTTTACTAAACAGCGTTCAGTAACTTTGCGCTGTTTAGTAAATACTACATGGGAATTGCATCCAGAAAAGAACGGGAAAAGGCAGAAATGCGCAGGTTAATCCTCGACGCCGCGCACGATATTTTCAAGGAAAATGGCTACGATGGACTCAACATCCGCAGCATTGCCGAACGCATCGAGTATAGTCCGGCAACGATCTACCTTTATTACAAAGATAAAAACGAGATTTTTTTCGCGCTCCAATACGAGGCAGCGGCGGCCAAACGCGACCACCTGCTCCCGGCGGCCAGCATCGAAGACCCTTGGATGCGCTTGGTGGAATTCGGTCGGCTCTATGTAGATTTTGGCCTCAAGCACCCGGACTGGTATGACTTGTTGTTTCTGACCCGAGCGCCCATGGAACACATTGAAAATCAGGACTGTTGGACGCTCGGCATGGCCACCCACGCATTTTTTGTAGAGACGGTGCAGGCTTGCGTGGACGCCCGTTATTTCAAAAGTACGGATTCGGCCACCATTGCCTATACGCTTTGGTGTCATGCGCACGGGCTGGTTTCGCTTTTTGTGCGGGAGCGGATGCGAATGTACCCGCCTGAAGAGCGCGGGGAGTTGGCCAAGAAATCCTTTGCGATGATGGTGAAAATGGCGGAGTCGCTGTAGGAGTGATAGGCTACCTTCCAACTTTTAAACTTGGAAGATCTGCCCCTATTTGAAAATTTCGGCGAGTGGCAATTCGATGTCCAATGCAGGATCTTTGAGTACTTCGCGATAGGAAAAAACCTCAAACTCATCAGGATTGGAATAGACGTACACTGATTTTGGGTCGGGGAAAACGAGCCAGTAGGACTTTACCCCGGCATCGAAATATTCGCGGCGCTTGAGGATCAGGTCAATATGATTTTGAGTGGGAGAGAGGATTTCAACCAAGCAAAGTGGGATTTGGGTCATTCTTACCTCTTCTTCTCCATACTCCATTGACGGGTATATAGCAAGATCTGGGACCCGTTCTCGTATGGGAAGGTCAAGGCTAATTTCTGGAAGCACGCTAAACAATTCGCCATATTTCAGACGAAGGTAGAAGATGAGATTGCCTTGGATAAAAGCGTGATGTTTACTGGGCATAGGTTTTTCGCGTTCAATTTCATATTCGGTGAGCGTTACGGTTTCTTCCGTGTACATGGCATAAATATTTTTACAAAAGTAAGCAATCTACACAAATTGTGAAACCAAGCCTAAAAACAATTCTGCAAGGAATTTGAAGAACGCGAATTGACAAACAATGCTATTCTACTGTTCAACCCTTGATTTCGACCATCCACCGTTTTTTGCTTTGGCAGCCCTCGAAGACTGCATTTTTTTGCACTATTAATAAACGTTGTTCAGAAAGTAAAATTCGTTTTTAGGAAGATTACCCTTCAACCTTTCAGATATGCACAAATATCTCGCCTTTACCCGCCGAAGCCTTGGCGTAGGAGGGCTTACCCGCCGAAGCCTTGGCGTAGGAGGGCTGCTCATTTTCGCCCTCTCATCCCTCCTAGGTCAATCTGCCATATTGGAAGGCTACATCCAGGAAGGTTTGAATGCCAACCTCGGCCTGAAGCAACAAAACCTCGATATTGCCAAAGCACAAGAAGCCGTTCGGCAAGCCAAGGCTTTGGGTATGCCCAAACTGACTTTTGATGCCAACTATACCTTGTCAGCAGGTGGGCGCAAGATTGATTTCCCTATTGGCGATTTGCTGAACGATGCCTATAATAACCTGAATGCGCTGAACGCTGTGCCGGGCAACCTTCCACCTGGTGTTGTTCCAGGTCATTTTCCGGCCTTGGAAAACCAGCAAATTCGATTCCTTCCCAATGGTTTTCAGGAGACAAAAATCAGTTTTGCGTACCCAATTTTCAATTCGGACTTGAAATACAACCGCGAGATTCAAGGGTTTTTGTTGCAAAGCAAATCAGCGGGAAAAGCTGTCACCGAACACGAACTCCGTTATCAAATCACAGAGGCATATCTGAATTACCTGCGCGTTTTGGAAGCCGAGAAAATCTGGATCAACGCCAAAACAGTGCTGACCGAACTTCGCCGTTTTAATGAAAGCCTGGTCAAAAACAACGTAGCTACCCGCGACGTGGTGGCAACCGCCGACTACGAATTGAGCAAGGCCGACAACGAGATTTTCAAATTCAAAAGCCAGCAAAACACAACCCGCGCATACTTCAATTTTTTGATTAACAAGGACTTGCAAAGCGAAGTGGTAGCAGATACCGCGCTGCTCAGATCGGCCTTGCCAGTCTACCAAGTTGGGCAATTAGTGGAACAGAGCCAAACCAGTCGCCCCGAATTTACAGCACTCAAAGCCGGGCAGCAAGCCGCCGAAACCGACGTGCGCCGCAATGCCGCCCAATCCAAACTCCCGGATTTCTACCTCGGTGGTTCGCTAGGTTTTCAGGGCTATGGTTACAAATTCAATAAGGATCAAGCCTACGCTCTGGCGCAGGTAGGCTTGAGTTACGACCTTTTTGACAGTGGCATCCGGAAGAGCAAAACGCAGGAAGCACGCCTCCAGGCAGAGACTGTCCGAAATCAAACTGAGCAGGCAAAACAACAAATTGCTATGCAGGTCACCGCCGCCTGGAACGATCTCGATGCCGCACAGAACACCTTCCGCACTGCCCAAATAGGT
>JACMMM010000683.1 GCA_014379065.1 Saprospiraceae bacterium | reverse complement strand
CTGATCAACATCGGCAACGCCACTGATTTTCAATTGCCCAGCAAGGCTGTTGATTATCTTGCTGCGGGGAAGCCAGTGCTGAATTTGTCCTATGTGGAGAACGACCCCTTTACTGATTTTTTCAAGGGCAATCCGTTGGTTTTCAATTTGAAGGTAGAAAACGGGAAAGTGACACAAAGCACAATTCAATCTTGGATAGAGTGGCTCGAACTTGAAAAATCGAGCGTAAACATAACGGAGATTGAGGACCGTATTGAGCCGTTTTTGGTGGGGAATGTTGCAAATCAGTATCTTGCATTGTTAACCTGAACTTACTTGCCAAACGCTTCTAGAAATGAAAAAACAAATCATTCTCATCGCATTTTTTATAATAGGCATCACCTTGATAGAGGCATGTTCCTGCTTCACTTCTTGCGGCTGTGGCGGTGCGCCTGAAGTTCCAAATTTCTTTGATTTCAAAAAACTGTCTGTAGAAACCAAACAGGGAATTGGGACAGAATCCTTGCGGATAGAAATGATACCCGACAGCATCGAGTATTTAGCCATGCGGGTACCCGAATTGCCAGTTGTTGGGTTCACAAGCGCTGCCTACGGCTGTAGTCCTAATGAGCCTGGATACGGAGGCTTGAAGTTTCCACTTACGAAAATCAACATTACCGCCAACCGACTCTTCAACGATACATTACCCGCGGGAACATCTCTCAATGCGCTTTTTTTGATGACAACAGAGCCTTACATTGACCAACCAGATAGGGAGTTTGGGTCGGCAGAAGTGGCCTCCGTGAATGCTTTGGAAATGTTCCCGCCTTTTAGGGGTGGCTACTATGAGAGCGTGTTTTTTCTGGTCACTAAAGAACATCCGTCCAATCCGGCATTGCCTTTCAAATTTACCATCACAATGTCCAAAAGTGACAGCAGCTCGGTGGCGATTACTACCGAAGATGTTTTCTTTTGATCCCTTGAGTGTCCAAGCCCAACGTGGGATGGTTAAGCATTCAAGAAATTGCAATTCAGTGCTTTGTCAATACCTCCTGGATAAGCGCCAAATATCTTGGTAATACCCATTGATCTCCAAATTCCGATTCGGCCATTTGACGGCTCCATCGGCCCATTTCTGCCCTTTGTTCAAGAGAAAGCGCTATTGCTTTTTCCATAGTGTCAGCGAGTGCAGCGACATTGCGAGACGGGATGAGGAAGCCGTTTTTACCCTCTTCCACGGTGTCGCGACAGCCCACGTTATCGGTCGTGATGATCGGTTTTTCCATGCTCATAGCTTCCAGCACCGAGCGCGGCACTCCTTCGCGATAGTAAGACGGCAGTACGAGGAAATCGCATGCTGCAATGGCTGGGCGCACATCGTCGAGAAATCCGAGGTGCTGTATGATGTCTTCCTGCACCCAACTTTCCAATTCAAGATCCGAAATCGTAGTCGGGTTGCCTGAATCCGTACTTCCCAGTACGCGGAATTCAGCGGCTACTCCTTTGCTTTTTAGTAACCGCGCGGCTTCTACAAACTCACAGATGCCCTTTTCCGAAAGCAAGCGGGCGACAAAAAGGAACACGGTTTTTTCCGAAGGACTTACTTTTGCTTGCGGCGCAAAGTGCTGCAAATCAATGCCTGGACCGTGTATGAGCAGGGCTTTTTGGGGATTGACAATTCGTTGGCGCGTAAAATCCTGAAGGTCGTCGTTGTTTAAAAAAATCACTTTGCTCGCATGGCGGAACGCCAATCGGTAAAGAAAAAGAGTAATCCGACGCAGCCAACCCTGTGAGCTGCCGGAGATCCCCATACCTTCTACCGTGGAAATACTGGGTACTCCTGCGGCGGCGGCGGCAAGGTTGCCTAATGTATTTGGGCGAATGGTAAAAAACAAAGCCACATCAGGGCGGTGGTGGCGCAGCACAAAGAATATTTCAAACAAGAATTTCAGGTTCTGGTAGAGCGAAATGCTGCGGCGGGAGAGTTGGCGCAACGGAAAAAATTTCGCCCAGGTGTGCTGTTCGAGGTGAAGGCGAGATGCGTCGTCGGCAGCAAGCAGGATGACCTCATAGCCTGCGGATTCCAATTCCTTGATAAGCGAAAGGCGATAATTCCAGAGTGTCCAAGCGATGCTGGCCACCAGGGCGATACGGGGAGCGGGTTCGAGCGGGTTTCTCACGGTTTGTAAAATAAAAAATCTCTGAGTCACCACCCACTCGGGTTGGCTCAGAGATTTTTTTTGTAGAACGTATGTCTGATGGATGCTGTATCACGCGGACGCAAACATACGACCCTCACCGGGTTGAATGTTTGATTGCGGCCCTGCAAGCGCAGCAATTTGATCGGGCGTGACCTGACGGTTCATCAAATCATACACTTCCAAGGCTTGATCGCGGGTGATGGAAGGGAATTCATCCAAAAACTCGTTGACACTCACGCCTATGCGAAGGAAGTCATAAAATGTTTCTACTCGAACACGGGTTCCGCTAAATACGGGTGCTCCATCTTGGATTTCAGGGTGAACGCTGATGGTAGAAGTTAGACTCATCCGGCACTACAGATTAGAATGGTGAAGGAACGGGCCGGGATTATACATGAAGGATTAAGAGAAAAGGAACTGATTAAACGATTTAGTGGTGCGAAGTTAGAGAATGTTGACAACGCTCAAAATTTTGCATGCTATTTTTTTGAAAAATAAGTGTTTGACCTGTTAAGGCTCCGTTGGTGATTAGGGTAAACCCTGAACAGGGTGCGGTTTATGAAGGTTGATAAGGGTTTATGAGGAAGTATCAACCCTCATAAACCCTTATCAACTTTCATAAACCTTATAGATGCTTATCCCCTGATTTCTCTTTCACCAGCGCTGTCACTTGCTTTACTTCCTGCTCCTTGGATTTTGGGTAGATGAGCAGCGCGTCGGGGGTATCTACAATGATGTAATTGTGCAGGTCTTTTATCACGGCGATTTTGCCTTCAGGGATGCGTACAAGTGTGTCGTGGGTATCGAGTGCTATAACATTGCCTTGCAAAGCATTGCCGTTTTCATCTTTTGGGTATTCAGCGTGGAGGCTTGCCCAGGTGCCGAGGTCGCTCCAGCCAAATTCGGCAGGTAGTGTGTAGACGTTTTTGGCTTTCTCCATGATGGCGAAATCCACCGAAATATTGGGCGTGGTAGGATAGGCCGAGTTGATAAATGCCTGTTCTTCAGCGGTGTTGTACACGCTACGGCCTTTTTCCAAAATGGAAAAAATATCGGGCGCGAGGGTTTGATAAGCGTGTAGTATACTTGAAGCTCTCCAGATGAAAATGCCTGCATTCCAGAGGTATTCTCCCGAGGAGACGAATTCATGGGCCGTGGGGAGGTCCGGTTTTTCGGCAAAGCGTTTGACTTTGAAAATTCCCGATGCGACCTCGTTTTCCATCTGAATGTAACCATAGCCCGTGTCAGGGCGGGAGGGCTGAATGCCCAAGGTGAGCAGGGCATCGTTGGCTGCGCTGTATTCGAGCGCTGTCTGGATTTTTTCAAGAAACGCCTGTTCCTTCAACACGATATGGTCGGAAGGCGCGATGACAAAATTGGCCTCAGGATCGAGGGCAGCAAGTTTGAACGCTGTCCAGGCTACGCATGGAGCCGTGTTGTTGCGGCTGGGCTCGCAGAGGATTTGGTTGTCAGAGATTTCGGGGATTTGCTCAAGAATCAGGTCGCGGTAAGCGGCGTTGGTGACGATGAAAATGTGACTGGCCGGGCATATCGGCAAAAACCGCTCAAAAGTGAGGCGCAACAGGCTTTTGTCCACGCCGAGCATATCAAGGAATTGTTTGGGACGGGCTTCGCGACTGCCGGGCCAAAAGCGGCTTCCGACTCCTCCGGCCATGATGGCGACGTATGTGTGGTTCATTATTTTTGTTTATTTGTTTAGGTGTGGATTTGGGGATGGTGTCAAAGCTTGGCTTTCACTTCTTCATAAACCGACCTTATGCCCTCCTCCAAACCAATTTTCGCTTTCCAGCCCAGCCCGTGCAATTTGCTGACATCCATGAGTTTGCGGGGCGTACCGTCAGGTTTGCTGAGGTCGTGGCGGATTTCTCCGGTATAACCCACGATGCGCTGCACGAGTTGCGCCAGTTCCAAAATCGGGAGGTCTTCCCCAGTGCCGATGTTGACAAATCCGGGTTCGTCATAGTGTTGCATCAGGTAAAAACAAGCGTCGGCGAGGTCGTCTACGTGAAGGAATTCACGGCGTGGAGTGCCAGTGCCCCAGAGGGTGACGAAGGTTTCTTTGGCTGTTTTTGCTTCGTGGAATTTGCGCAACAAAGCGGGCAACACGTGGCTGTTCTGTGGGTGGTAATTATCGTTTGGGCCGTACAAATTGGTAGGCATCACGCTCACAAAATTGCAGCCGTACTGTGCCCGGTAAGCGTCGCAAAGTTTGATGCCCGCGATTTTGGCGATGGCGTATGGTTCGTTGGTTGACTCCAAAAGCCCTGTCAGGAGCGCGTCTTCTTTCAAGGGCTGCGGCGCCAGTTTTGGGTAAATGCACGAAGAACCGAGGAACATCAATTTCTCCACTCCATGGCGATAGGCGGCGTCTATGACGTTGGCTTCAATCATTAAATTATCGTACAAAAACTCAGCCCTGTAGGTGTTGTTGGCAAGGATTCCGCCGACTTTGGCTGCGGCAAGAAATACATGACGAGGTTTTTCACGCCGGAAAAACTCGTTGACTTCCAATTGGCTGCGCAGGTCGAGCGCCCGAGAATCGGCGAGCGCGAAGTTTGTAAAACCCTCCGCCTGAAGTTTCCGGAGAATGGCGGAGCCTACCATCCCTTTGTGGCCTGCGATATAGATTTTATCTGTTGTTACCATAATGTCACCGCTACGCGGTTTTGGTTGAAAACCTACTCGAATTCATTCTTAATATCAAACCCGCCAGTCTTTAAATACTCCTCCCGTTTGAAAAGTTGCAAATCGCTCGCAACCATTTCTGACACCAATTCTTGCAAAGTTCGCTTGGCCGCCCAGCCCAATTTCTCCTTCGCTTTGGTCGCATCGCCTACGAGCAAATCCACTTCTGCGGGCCGGAAATAGCGCGGGTCAATGGCGATGACCTCTTGACCAGGCTTCAAATTTGGACTGGCCGAACTTGCCACCAAGCCCTTTTCTTCCACCCCATTTCCCTGGAATTCCAACTCCACGCCGATTTCACGGAAGGCCATGCGGCAGAATTCGCGGACTGCTGTGGTCTTGCCCGTGGCAATCACAAAATCCTCGGCATCAGACTGTTGCATCATAAGCCACATTGCTTCTACATAGTCGCGGGCATGGCCCCAGTCGCGCTGCGCGTCCAGGTTGCCGAGCCAAAGTTTGTCTTGAAGGCCCAGGGAAATCTTCGCGGCGGCGCGGGTTATTTTGCGGGTTACAAAGGTCTCGCCACGCGTGGGGCTTTCGTGGTTGAACAGGATGCCGTTGCAGGCGAACATGCCGTAACTCTCGCGATAATTGACCGTAATCCAGTAGGCATAGAGTTTTGCCACGCCGTAAGGAGAGCGGGGATAAAAAGGCGTGCTTTCGCGCTGTGGCGTCTCTTGGACAAGTCCATAGAGTTCCGAGGTACTGGCTTGGTAAAACTTGGTTTTATCGCTCAGGCCCAATAAGCGGATAGCCTCCAACAAGCGCAAGGCCCCTACGGCATCGGCGTTGGCGGTGTATTCCGGGGTTTCAAAACTCACCTGCACATGGCTTTGAGCGCCGAGGTTGTACACCTCGTCAGGCTGCACCTGCTGCATGATGCGGATAAGGTTTGTCGAGTCCGTCAGGTCGCCGTAGTGGAGGATAAAGCGTTGGTTGTCAACGTGCGGGTCTTGATAAAGGTGGTCTACCCGCTCGGTGTTGAATAGGGAAGAACGGCGTTTGATGCCGTGGACTTCGTAGCCTTTTTTCAACAAAAGTTCGGCGAGGTACGCGCCGTCTTGGCCAGTGATGCCGGTGATGAGGGCTTTTTTCATAATTGCGAAACAGGGCGGGTTAGCCCTGCCAGAATAGAGGGTGCAAAGGTCAGGTTTTGTTTTTAAATCAGTGTTCCATTTAAATCAAGTTATTCTGAAAAACACTCGATTGCAAGGTCTTAACAACCAATTCGTGGGAAAGTGCCTGCTGGAGATTTTCTGCATGGCGGGCATGGTGCAAGTCGGTGGCGAGGAAGTCGGCAAGGCCAAGACCGAGGATGGTTTTGGCGGCGGATTGTACGGGTTTGCCGTAGTAGCCCGTAAGAGAAAGCAGGTTGATCTGCAGGGCACAGCCCATCGCTTTCAGGTTTTCGTAGTCATCGGTGGAACGGAAGTAAGGATAGCGTTCAGGATGCGCTAGGATGGGGTGGTAGCCCTTCATTTGCAGGTCAAAAATTATACGGTGCAAATCAGGATAGGGCTGATGGAAGGACATTTCTACCAGGACGCGGTTGCCGGGCAAAGTCAACAAAGGCTCGGTTTTCAACAACGCGGCGAAGGTTTCGTCGAGGTAGTATTCCGCCGCTGCGCCAAATTCCAGCTCCATGCCCAATTCATCAAGCGCTTCTTGCAGCTGGTCTTTTTTTCTCAGGATTACGTCTCGTGTGTTTGGGTAAAAATCCGACATCACATGCGGGGTAGTAAAGAGCCGACGAAAGCCCAGGTTCTGGAGGTCTCGAATTAAGTTTAGAGAAGTCTCTAAATCTGGTGCGCCATCGTCAATGCCAGGGAGGAGGTGCGAATGCAGGTCTGTGCCCAATATGGAGAAATCGGACAGGGTGGGAGCGGGCGTTTTTTTGAAAAGGTTGAACATGGTATAATGTCGTGAGACCTATAAGGTTTTTTTAAACCTTATAGGTCTGAAGTTCCTCCGGCAATCCCGGCAAATCCCGAAACACCCGAAAATGTAAATTGCTTTTTGGATTCAGAACCGCCCATGCTGTAAGAAGCACCAGCCTCAGGTCTGTCCAGAACGACAAATGTTGCTGATACCATATTTCTACTTTGCCTTTGTAGGGTGCAATATGCTCCACATAGAACTGCCTTGGGTCGCGCTCAGGCACAGACAGCAAGTGTTCTTCATCCCGAAAAATGATGCTTCCAATGCCTGTGATTCCGGGGTGCACATTGTAGATAACTTCCTGAACAGTAATAGAAAATGCCTCAAAGTCTACCTTCATTTGTGGGCGCGGGCCAACCAGAGACATGTCGCCTGTTAGCAAGTTGAAGAGTTGTGGCAGTTCGTTGATCTTGCTTTTTCGGAGGAACTTCCCAACGCTGGTGACACGGGGGTCATTGCGCAACGTGAGGCTGCCGGTGCCCATGTTCGGACTGTTTTTGAGCATGGTGGCAAACTTCCAAATTTGGAAATTTTGTTTTCGGAAGCCTACCCGACTTTGGCGGTAAAACACCTCGCCCTCCCCTGTGAGTCGCAGCGCGATGATGATGATAATGAACAGGGGCGTTAACAAAATAAGCGCGATGGTGGCGGCTAGGATGTCGAATAAGCGTTTGATTAGGAGATACACGCTAAAGTAGGGACTTATTTATTGGGGGAATTGGGTACCTGACTACCGACAGGCAGGTGGACGTTGAACCTGAACTGCCGTTGTGTAGAAGTGACACTTTTTTAAAAAGTGTCACTTCTTGCCCCAGCTATCCCTTACATTTTCTGATCCAGTCCCTTCCCTGTCTCAATATGCTGAAAATCAGGCACTAATCGCTGCATCGCGGCCAGCAAAGATTCTTTGTTGACATTTTCTTCTGCTAAGATTCCCTTTAATTCAAGTAGCATTTGGCTTGAACTGAGGAGGTGGCTTGAAGTCACCTCCTCAGTTTTTACCACCCCAATAGAAGAAAACCGCCCCAAATCCAAGGTTTCTATTTCTGTAAAAAATTCCTCGTAGGCCTTTTCCCCAGAAGTATCTGAAGCAAAATAATACACGGGCCAGGTTTTGGAATTCTCTTTTAGAAGGGCCGCTTTCTCCCGTGTCTCTTGCTCGCTGCCGCATATATCCGCCTGAAAACCAAGCGTTTCGAGCAAGGCCGTGCCGATATCCGAGAACCTCCGCACATCACGCAACCCATCCAGTTTTGGAAAGAAAATGTCCCCTGATTCGCCCAGCATACAGGCCAAGAGACAGAGTTGCCCCGACTCTTCCGGCGACACAAAATATCGTTCTATATCGAGCGGGGCAGAGAGCGGTTGGCGTTTCATCAGACGCTCCAAAAAGCCTGCAAGGAGGCTGCCGTTGGAAAAGGCCACGTTGGCAAAGCGTGCCGTGGTCACGGGGATTTCCGAGGCGTAGGACAAGATTACCTGCTCCATCAATTTCTTGGATGCGCCCATTACATTCACCGGGTTGGCGGCCTTATCGGTGCTTACGCAGAAAAATCGTTCTGGTTTACGCGCTGTCAAAAGATCGAGTAAATGCTTGGCTTTGAATACGTTATTCATCAGCATGGCCTCAATGGAATAGTGGTCTTTTTCGCTGCGGACGTGCTTGTGCGCAGCGAAATTCGCCACAATCTCAAAAGGCCCTTCACGCCGCAGGATTTTCTCAAACACCGCATCGCCAAAGTCAATCGGGTAAGTCAGAAATACGGGCGGGATGTTGTAGCCCAGACTGCTGCGTAGGTCGCGCACGAGTTCGGTGAGGCTGTTTTCGTTCGTGTCTACCACGAAAAGCCGGGCTGGGCGGAACTTTAGAATTGCTTTTATAAAGGAAGTGCCGATGCTGCCCGCCCCACCAATGACCAATACTGACCGCCCATCTATTCGGGCAGCCAATTCGGTGTTGAATCTTTCCAAATCAGGTTTGAAAAGGCTCTCGCTGCGTCCGGTGACGTGTTGGGATATGAAATGGGTAAGGTCTAGAAACACGGTTGAGGATGTTGAGAAAGTTGATGGGGGATGAACAGTAAAGCACAAATCTCAAGCAACCCGAGCCCAACTGCAAACCTCCCTTCTACCCGCAAAAAGTCAGGCAATTTTCCCTTCATCTGCCAAATCTTCCGAAAATTTATATCGGCAAAGTCTTTGACAGCCAATTCATAATCAAGATTCGATGCGGAAATTCATATTCTACCTGGCGTTTTCCTTCATGATATTTGCGGCATCTTTTTCGCCGCAGATCCCGCCTGAGCATAACCCTGTGAAAATTACGCAAAAGGCTAAGAAGGGGAAAAAGAAACGAGATGAAATGTTTAGGGTTTAGAGTTGAGGGTTTAGCCTGAGCTCTCAACCCTCAACCCTCAACCCTAAACTCTCAACAATCTCCTCTTTCGTCAGCCCATTGTAAATCGGCAGCGAAATCTCTCCTTTGTACAGTTCGTACGTATTTGGATAGTCCTCCATGTGGTAGCCGAGGTTTCGGAACAAAGTGAGCATGGGCATCGGGATGTAGTGGCAGGGAAAATGGGATGGCCATGGGAAGGGCGGTAATCAAATTCAAAAAATATTACCCATAAGACATCCTTCGTTGAGCTCATATTGCTCCCCGCTTTCCGGGCAAGTAGCGTTGCCATATTGATCAAGTTCCAGCCGATGCCCCAAGCGACTTAACCAACCGATTTGTTTTGCTGGAATACCCGCGACCAGCGCATAATCTGGCACATCCTTCGTAACCACAGCACCTGCACCCACCATACAATACCGCCCCAACGTAAGCCCGCACAACACGGTGGCATTGGCGCCGATGCTGGCGCCCTGCTTCACAAGCGTAGGGCGGAACTCGCTTTTGCGCTCTACAAAACTGCGGGGATTAATGACATTGGTGAACACCATGCTCGGGCCGAGGAACACATCGTCCTCGCAGGTCACGCCCGTGTAGATGGAAACGTTGTTCTGCACTTTAACGCCGTTGCCAAGGGTGACTCCGTTGGCTACGAATACGTTTTGGCCAAGGATGCAGTTTTCGCCCAACACACTTTGCGCCGAGACGTGGCAGAAATGCCAGATGCGGGTGTTGTCGCCGATTTGGGCGCCGAGGTCTATGATTGCGGTAGGGTGGGAGAAGTAGGGCATTGGACTTTGGACGTTAGACGTTGGACTTTGGACAGTGCATCTTTCGAAAGTCAATTTTTCATAAAACGAGGCTTTTTGAATTGAACCCTTCCCATTTTGGACACTTTTTTCAGGATCAAATCTGTTTCAACGCAAGTTCAACGTCTAATGTCCAGTGTCCAACGTCCAATGTCTATGCAATATCCAAAGTTGAATATTTGGAATTCTGGCTCGTATATTCAGGCACTAAATGTTTCATGTGTTGCACAATTGCAGTGCTCTGAAGACCCGAATTGGCGTGGTGGATCAATAAGTCTATTTCGGGTTTTACCTGTGAATAATCACATATTCTCACTTTCGCTTTTTTGATCTTGGGGTGATGGGTCGGGAGGGTGTTTTCATTGTAATCCAAGAGCTCTTCAGTGAGCTTTTCACCCGGACGGAGTCCTGTGATTTTGATCATAATATCTTTTTCTACTACCAAGCCAGCCATTTGTATCATTTTGTGTGCCAGATCGAGGATACGCACCGGTTCTCCCATATCGAACACAAAAATCTCACCGCCCTTACCCATTGCGCCTGCTTCCAACACCAGTTGACAAGCTTCCGGAATAGTCATAAAGTAGCGGCTAACATCGGGGTGAGTGAGGGTAATCGGCTCGCGGTTCTCTATTTGGGCGAGGAAGATCGGAATCACGGATCCATTGGAACCCAGCACATTGCCGAAACGTGTGGTAATAAACTGGGTGTAGTGGTTGGCGTGAAAATTGAGCGATTGGGTATAAATCTCTGCAATCCGCTTGGACGCGCCCATGACATTGCTCGGGTTTATTACCTTGTCGGTGGAAATCATCACAAATTTTTCCACCCCATATTGTACCGCCAGATCGGCCATGTTTTGGGTTCCTTCCACATTTACTTTAATGGCCTGTTCCGGAAAAATTTCCATGATCGGCACATGTTTGTAAGCGGCCGCGTGAAAAATGTACACGGGCCTGTATTCTTCAAAGATACGTTGGATCTTATCCCGATCCCGCACATCCCCAATAATGGGCAAAAACATACCTTGCTCCACCTGGTCTTTCAATTTCAGCGTAATGTCCGCCAAGGGGGTTTCTGCCTGATCCAATCCGATCACGGTAGCGGGTTGATAGCGGAGCAATTGATGCACTATTTCACTTCCAATGGAACCCGCACAGCCAGTTACCAACACCACCCGGCCTCTGATCGAATTTTGCACGCCTTCTTGGTCTAGCTCAATGGGTGGACGATTGAGCAAATCCTCAAAATTGATATTTTTCAACTGCCCAATATTGAGGGTGCCATTCATCCACAACTCTGCAGGCGGGATTTTCAGCACTTTTACGTTGTTTTCAAGACAAGTATGGATGAAGGCAATTCTGCGTTCTGGCGACAAGCCATCAATACCGATAATGACATGCTGAATCCGATGCTTCAGAATAACTTCCAGGAAAGATTTTTCAGGATCGAATACCCGCACGCCATTGAGTAACTTGCCGTATATCTGGGGGCTATCATCAAAAAAAGCCATGATCCGATAGGGATGAGAGGTGTTGTTGCGGAGTATACGCTCAACCATAACACCCAGCTCCCCTGCGCCAAATATGGCCGTAGGGATGCCTGCGTGATTTTTTTTGATCCGGTCATAAGCAAGGCGCAACAAAACGCGAATAGCTACGACGGAACACAGGCAAAGGATACCATCTATCAGTAGGATCGGCGCAAGTTTGGCAGGGGCAAGGACGGGAGGAAGCAAACCATAAATCAGATAAAAACAGCAGGAAGCGCTCGTGACTGCCAAGAAGGAGGTTTTGTAGTCCTTTTCGCCGATATAGCGGACAACGATCGAGTAAGTGCGAAACCAGATAAAAGAGAGTATACGCAAGCCCAATAAGACGGCAATGGCCCAAGAGTAAAACAAACCGGCTTTTTCGGGTTGGAACTCGTAACTCAGCAGGATTGCGGCAAAAATGGAGAACGCACTGGCAAAAATGTCGAGACCGAAGATCAACCATTTGGTTCTGTAGCCAGCCCATTTCCTGTTTTTAATTGAATTATATAATGAAGGCATAATGATATGTTTGTTTTGATATGATGGATTAAAAAAAGCATTGGTTAAGTTGAGTAGAACCCCCTAACCTTAAAGGGGAGTCCATCCAAATTGATACAGTTTTCTGAACACACTCAAATTATACAATATAAGGCTTATCGTGACGGCTATGGCAGCCTTGCCAACTCCGACTCGTTGATAGAACGAAATGCCAAACTTGTCAACTTTCCGTTTTTACACTGTTACAAAATTCGGGGTGACATATGGCATTTCTATTCCGCCAGGTACTATAAACATGTAATCCCTGCGGGATTTTTGGTTTGGCTATGCGCAGCCAACGCTCGGCGGTATCGGGGACTTGGGAGCGGCTGGATAGTTACAATGAATTGACATAAGTACTTAAATGGTAATAATGGTAAATTTTAACCATGCAAAGTTAGGACAGGGCATTGGTGGTCTTATTACAGAATTTTGAAAATAAGTTACATGATTCACACCTGCCAAAATGGCCTTGTCGTTAGCATCCTAATAACCAAAGCCATTTCATAGTGTCGAAGGTTTTTCCGGAAGAGTAGGGAACACCTGATGTATAATTTGGCTCTTCGGAAACAAAACCACCCAAACGGTCAACCATAGCAAAACAAAATCGGTAAAGAAGGATTGATGCGCCTGGTACCAAAGTTCCAGCGCAGCCTTGTAAGGGGCAATATACTGGGTGTAAAACTCGCGCGGAGGCAGTCTGGAGGCAGAAATCAATTGCTCTTCGTCTCTGAATACGATCGAACCTATCCCACTAATGCCCGGTTTTACCCAATATATCTGCTTCCGGATGTCGGCTGGATAGGACAAATATCCTTTTTCATCCAGGGGCCTTGGACCTATAAAACTCATATCACCCATCAGCACATTTATGATCTGTGGTAATTCATTGATTTTTGACTTTCGCAAGAAATGACCAAAGGGCGTTACCCTCGGGTCATTGCGTAAAGTAATGGTGCCCGTGCCCATATTAGGACTGTTTTTGAGCATGGTGGCGAATTTCCAGATTGAAAATGGCTGACTTTTCAGTCCGATGCGTTTTTGAAGGTAAAAAACCTCTCCCTCTCCGGTAATGCGAAGGATCATTAAAATTGGTAACCACAGCGGTAGCAAAAGAATTAATACCGCAAAGGCTGCCAAAAGATCAAAAGCACGTTTGACAAAGGGATACAAGCGTTTGCGTGCACTCATATAAAAAGGATCAGTGTCCCATCCTGATCAGTTGCGGGGCAGACACTATGCTATTTTAACGCGGTAAAGCAACACAATCAGATACGTCAATACTAAACCAAGCAACAAACTCAAACCAGCCCAAAGCGTAATAGAACTATTGATTATCCATAGGTTAATAATAATTTGTATCACTGCATATACACCGGCGACCACCATCTGCGGCCATCTACACTCATTGGCCAAATATTGATACAGGTGCAAACGGTGCGCCTGAAAGATATTCTCCTTAAGCCACAGCCGATAGGCAATGGTAAGAATGGTATCCATGCCATATAAGGCAAGGAATAAAAAGACGGACCAATCATATCCTCCAGCCGACACAAACACACTGTTGCTTCGCTCTGGGATGGGGCCACCTGACGCCCAAATGCCCAAAAAACGCGCCACTAATAAAAAAAGCACCGTAAAACCGATGCTCATGGAACCTACGTCTCCGGCAAAACAAACTGCTTTTTTTCGGAAATTAAAAAAACCAAACACCAACAGAGCGGCAATTAAAAAAGAGAATGGATTTGTTGCTTGCAATAAGGTAAGAGGCGCTCCCCATTGAAAGGCCAAAGGCACGAATAAAGCCAAGGTGTATAATCCCGTGATCCCATTGATGCCATCCATGAAGTTGTAAGCATTTACGATCCCAATGCAAAGGATATAGGCAAGCGGCCATTGCCACCAGGGCAAAAGCTCAAATACATGTAGTTCCCAGAAGCAAAGGGTAAATGCCAGAAGGTGTACGCCTAAACGCAACTTAGCCGAAACCGGACGCAGGTCATCCACAAAACTGATGCCCGCAATGAACAATAAACCGGCAGTAAAGTAGGGGTAAGCAAAACCGTTCCAGATAGAATATCCCAACCAGGCTAAAGGAAAAATGATGCCGCCGCCGCGCAAAGTTACCTGTTGGTGTGAGGACCGGTGGTTGGGTTGATCGGAAATTTGATAGGTACGAGCCAGCCTGAAGTAAAGCAGTTCAGCACCTAATAATATAAGGAAGAAAACGGGTAAAATAAGGGGCATTATGAGTTAGGTCAGGGCTTTGTCAGTGTCAAACTACCGGATATTTTCTGGAATGGAGACCTATAAGGTTTCCAAAAACCTTATAGGTCTGTGTCTAAAGCAAAAAGTCCACTCCATGTATTTGGATCAGCAAGTACAGGTAGCACCGGGCTGGGATTCCAGCCCAATTCGGCTCTCGCCTTGGCGTCGGAAAAGCTGAGGGAGGCGGTTAACTTCGGCAATGTAGCCGTATTGAGTGGAACTGCTGCCAATGAGTCCCCAAGACCTGCAAGCAAACGCAGGAACCCTTTTGGAATAGACCACCGAAGCGGCTTTTTAAGCGCCTGCGCAACGGCAGACTCTATGGACTCAAACGTGGGATGTACCCCGTCTGTAAGATTGTAAATGCCTGATTTTCCGAGCAGTGTGGGGATTAGTTTGGCCACATCCCGGGCATTTACCGCGCTTTTTCGCGCCAGATTGTTTTGAATCCGTACATACCGTCCTTTTTGAATGGCGGCGCCCATTTTAGCAAGGTTTCCAGGCGGGTTTGGCCCAACCACCAGCGGCAATCGCAGTATTACGACTGGAACGCCTCGTTGCAGTCCCCAGTCCCAAATGGCTTTTTCTGCCGCAAGTTTGCTTTGGGCATAAGGCGTTTGTGCCTCCAGCGGAGCCGATTCTGAAATATTTTCCCCTTCCTCAATGCCATAGACCGCTACCGTGCTGATAAAAACAAAACTTAGGGGAAAATGGCCAGCGTTGTCAATGGCTTGCAAGAGCCGCAAAGTACCTTGATGGTTGGTGTCCCAAAAGGCCTGGATCTCTTGGGTGGTTTTGGGGATGGAGTGGGCTTTTCCGGCGTTGTGGATGATGAGGTTGAATTTGTCAGGCAGCGTTGGGATCTCCTTTGACAGATCAATTACTACATCGTTTGTTGTATTGCGACCTAAAGTGGTAATTTCAAAATCAGTGCTCAAAAATTGAACCAGCACACTACCGAGGAATCCAGAACTCCCGGTAATTAAACAACTGCTTTTGCCCACATTAGGAACCATATCTTTAATTATCGGTGAGTATTGTCAGGTATTGGCCTGCCAAATGCTGTAAACTGTGTTGCTCTTGAACATATTTTTTGCCCAATGCCCCCATTGCCTTCAAATCATCTTTAGGCATATTGTATAATTTCAACAATCCTTCAGCAAGGGCTTCCGCGGATTCTGGTTTGACAATGATGCCGCAACCGGATAGTTCTACAGGATCCTTTATTAGATTATTTGAATCCAAAACGGGCTTTTCAGCCAGCATGTAATCAAAGTATTTGTTGGCTGAAACACCGTGCTTGAAAAGCGGAGAGTCGTTCCGACCTACAAAACAAATATCAAAGTACTTCAGGATGCTTTGAACCTGGTTCTTCCTGATTTTTGGAATAAACGTGATATTAGAAAGCCCGGATGCGAGTTCTTGTAGTTTGGTTTTTAAATAGCCATCACCGACTAGCACAAAATGAATACCCGCTTGATCTTTCAATAAATGCGCGGTTTCAACAAAGGATTCAAGCGCATTGGCCAAGGCCAAAGTACCCGTATATCCGATAATGAATTTGTCCTTGGGGATTTGTTCAATTATATAAGGCTCAAGGGCTTCATCTAAAAGAAGCGCCTCCTCTATGCCATTGGGAATATAGTGGTAATTGACGACCTTTTTGGCAATTTCTTCAATATGTTCTCGTGCATTCGGCAATAAGGAAACCACCACGTCAGACTTGCGATAGCCGATTTTTTCAAACCAACCTATAAAAATTACAGCAGGGTGGTAGGCTGAAACATTGGCCAAATACTGCAAGGATAAAGGCCATATATCCCTGATTTCAAACACAACCTTGGTGTTTTTAAAAAATGAACGCTTTATCAATGCGCTGAGGATTGGAAAAATTGGCATGGAAGACACCAAAATGGCTGCCGGTGTACCATACACACTCGTCTTGAGCCACAGCGTTTTCCAGGCAAAGACGAGCATACTCCAAAACCTGAGCACGGATTGCGGATGGTAAACAGGCACTTTTACCCAACAAAACTCAACACCATCCACCATCTGTGTCGTTAGATTCCCACTTGTTTCAGGTAAGTTTCGGAACATGTGATTGTAAGAGCCTGAAAAGATCACCACCCGATAACCCTGCTGAATCCAATATCGTGCAAAATAGTAATGGCGTTCGCCCCAGCCGGAATCCGGGTGACCTGCAAATTGATTAAAAACCCAAATTGTTTTGTTCATGATCCTAGTGCCGCATCCGGCCAATAACCTATGAATTTGGGGAGATAAATTTTTGCTTTGTCAAGGCCGGAGGAGGGCGCAATGCGGGACATTTTAACCGACGAATAACGAAGAGAAAGGAAAGATTTAGCCG
>JACMMM010000682.1 GCA_014379065.1 Saprospiraceae bacterium | reverse complement strand
GTCAGAGAGGTAATGATAGAGCGCTCGAAGGCTTTCCAGTCCTTGGCGGTTGGAAGTTTCTACCTGTTTTTTTCGCTGGATATTGTTCGAGACCGTAAGCGTGTTGTCGTCTGCTTCGACACAAATGCAGAGTGGGCTTTGCGCCGAAATGACGTTGTGCTTCACGGCGTTTTCGATCAAAATTTGGATCGTAACGGGGACGATGCCTTTTTCCAGCACACCGTTTTTCGGCGTTTTTATGTCAATCATTATGTCATCCTCAAACCTCGTTTTTAGCAAAAAAATGTAGTTTTCAACAAAATCAAGTTCGTTTTTAAGCGAAACAGTTTCTTTTTCCTTGTGCTGCAAAAGGTAGCGGTACACTTTTGAAAGGTGTTGCAAAAAGTCGGAGGCGAGTTGCTGGTTTTCAAAAATGAGGCTGTTCAGCGAGGTAAGCGAGTTGAATAGAAAGTGCGGGTTGAGGTGGTTGGTGAGGGCAATGAGGCGGATTTGGGCTGAACGTTTTTCGATTTCCAACAGGCTTTTTTCTTTTTCTTCCAATTGGCGGCGAACTTCCTGTCGCGCTTCTTCGATCTGCGTCAACACAATTTTATTGCTGCACAAGGCCGCGATGGCCGTCAGGATTTGCAGGTGCCAGGGGGTGTAAAAACCTTTTTGTGAATGTTCTGAATCAATCACTCCGATGGCGCGGCCTTCAGCCAAAATCGGCACAGCCAGCTCCGAATGTCGCGATGCATCGTCTACTATGTAACGCGGGTCGGCAGCCGTGTCGGCGATGAGTTCGGCACGGCCCGTGGCAGCGACTGTGCCGACAATGCCTTGGCCCAGAGGCAATTCAATGGGGTTGATGATTTTGAAATCTGGCGTGGATTTTTGCCCCCATGCGGCTTTTTGCACCAACACATTTCGTTCAGGATCAAGCAAATAAATGACGCAATCTTCCCAGCCGAGCCGCGCGATACATTGTTGCGCCACATCCCAAAGCGTTTCGTCTACCGTGTTTTTGTCACTGATGGAACGGTTGAAATAATTGACAACCTGTTCGATTTCCAGCTCGTATTGGAGGGCGGTAGTCCGCAATTTTTCCAGCTCCAATTGCTGTTCCTGAAGGCTGCGCACGCGGTTTTCGCGGTAGCGGATAAAGAAAGCAAACGCTCCAAAAAACGCTCCGATGGAGAGCAGGCGAAACCACCAGGTTTGCCAAAACGGCTTTTGAATCGTGAAATTTAGCGGCGTGGAGCACATATACCAAGTTTTTCCAGTGATGCTGGCGGCTACTTCGAGCACATATTTACTGGGCGGAAGGTCGGTCAGGCGAAAAGAGGTATTGGAGCCAATGTTGATCCACGCATCGGAGTGTCCTTGCAGACGATAGCGGTATTGAACCTTGGCGGCGTTGTTGAAATAGGGCGCCACCACTTCGAAGGTCAGCGTATTCTCTGAGTGCTTCAACTGCAAATTGTTTGCCCCAGCATGTAGCACACTGTCGCCGTCGTGGATGCTGATGGACTGTATGCTTGCCAAAAGCGGTTGGTCGCTCAAAGAAATCCTTTCGGGGTAGAAGTAGTTGATGCCGTTTTGCCCCCCGAGGAACAACATGCCGTTACTGGCGCGGAGCAGGCCTCCGTCGTTGTAAATATTGCTTTGAATATTGTCGGCGAAATCAAATTTTTTGAAGTTTTTAAGGGTTGAATCGGCTACATAAAGCCCATTGTGCGAGCAAATCCAATACCGTTGGAGCGTGTCGCGGAATATTCCCGTCACGTTGAACCCATCGGCCAAAGTCGGCACCGGATCAATTTGAAACCCTTGATTGCTTTTCGTAAGCTGGAACAGACCCTTGCGGGTGCCCACCAAAATTTCTCCTTTCCGATGTTCAAAAATGCACAAAACCGTGGAGATACCCAGCATCGGCACGCTAAAAAGGAAGCGATAGTTTTCGTCCAAGCAGATAACGCCTTTTTCCGTGCCCAGCCAGATATTTCCTTCCGAGTCTTGCATCACGGTATTCATGTTTTCTTTATCCCCCGGGAATCGGACAAACTCCATTCTATGGGTCTTTGCATGAATCCGATACAAGTAAAAACGCCCGCAAACAAGGTGGTCGCCATTGCGCATCCTTCCGATGTAATCAATAAAATCCCCTTCCGCTTTTTGTCGCACGGTGTCGTTGGCATAAACCGGTCGTCGGTATCGCTCCGTTTTGGGGTTGAAAAGCCATGCGCCGGTGTTGGTAGGCCCGATGATAATGTTCTCTCCATCCCATGCCAGGCCACGCACCATAGGGTGAATAAGTCTGTCTTTGGCGCCTTCAACATTGGGATAAACGGTCATCTTTCCAGTACTTATTGTCAACTTTTTGATGCCTCCCATCCCTGCAAACCACATATTCCCGTCTCCGTCCTCGGCGATGCTGTAGATGCGGTTGTCCCATTGGTACGGCGCTTCAAAATGATAGTTTCGGAGCAGTCCCAGTGTGTTTGCGGAGGCTTGCATGGCCACCAAACTGATATTCGTCACCGCCCAGGCAGTGTTGTTGGCATCCAGAAAAATACGCGTCATCATAAATTCATCCGACACGGGTTTGCCCCCGGCAAAAACCTGTTGCCGTTCAAAACGGTCTGTATTCAAATCGTAGGTACATAGGCCGTATTTCGTGTTGACCAAAAAACGCCCGCCGCCCAGCGAGGTACAACCCGAGAGAAACATCTGCCTGGAGGTTTTACTCAAGCCATATTTTATGGCATCCATGATCCTCAATTCGCCCCGTTTAAAATCCAACCAATAGCCTTCCTGACCATAAGCGGTCAGAATGCCCAGATCGGGCGTTAGTAAAAAAATCTGATTGAATTCGTACTTGTAAAAGATGGTGCGGGCTTGCCCGGTATTTAGGTCGATCGCGCAAACCCCCTTGCCCTTTGCCGGATAGAGCAGTGTGTTTTCACAGGTGTCTATGCGAGTAATATATTGACGGCCTTCAGGTTTGGGCATATCAAAATTGATATGTTCAAATTTGGAGTTTCCGGCATTCCATCCATACAAACCATTTGTTACCAGCAGAGTAATAGGGCGGTTGCGCATTTGGAAAATCCCACGAATACGTATCCCACCCGCTGTGTCAAAATTGATCCGTTCAAAATCATCCAGCTGAGGTCGGTTGCGCCATATGGATTGGCCGGCTATTACCCAGATTCTCCCTTCGGAATCGCACATCGCATGGGAAACGTAGTCTTTGAAGGGGTATTTCTTTACGTTTCGCCCATCAAAACGCTGCACGTTGGAATTGGTCGTGACCCAGATAAACTGCTCCCGATCCACAAACGCATCGAAAAAGTTGCCACCACCCAAGCCATAATCCTCCCCAAACACCTGCGCCTGGTATTGCGGGAGTTGGGCCTGGGCAGAAAAAGCAAGCCCGGTAAAGAAGAGGAATAGTGCGGTGTAGTTTTTCACTTCATCTTGACGGCGAAAGGTTTCTCATTTTTACTTATTTTGAACAGTAGGTTTTATCTTTGTCAAAAAATACATTGGTTATGAACGCTCCTACATCTTTGAATAACGCTCAATTGGAGATACTTCAACTTTTTGCTTCCAACTTATCTGAAGCAGAGTTACTGGACTTGCGACAGATTTTGATTGATTTCCGTTATCGCCGCCTACAGTCGGCTATTGACAAACTTAATCTTAATCCCACACAGATAAAAGAGTGGAGTAAAAGCCATGACCGAACCCCTTACCATACAAAGACATCTCAAAGTCAGTCATGAAAGTAGTAGTGGATACCAATGTAATGTTGGCAGCACTGCCCAAATCTTCAACGAGCCACATTATCTTTTTAGAACTCCTTCGTGGTTCATATTCGCTTTGTATAACCAATGACATTTTAAGCGAGTATGAAGAGATTTTTCGAATAAAAGCCAATCAAGGGGTCGCTACTTTAGCCCTTGACGTGCTTGATATCTTACCCAATTTACTCCGTATCAACAAATATTTTTTTTGGAATTTGATTACTGTAGACCCTGATGACAACAAATTTGTGGATTGTGCTGTCTCGGCCAATGCAGATTTTATTGTGACCGACGACAAACATTTTAACGTACTTAAAAAAGTACACTTCCCTGTAGTTCGCATCATTTCGTCCGATGATTTTATTGAAATGTTGCTAAATCAAGTCGCTAGTTGAGCAAAGATTCGGTTTCTCCTGCACAGCGCGAAGTTGTTTTTTTGTAGCACCCCCGAACAAATCAGCGATGACTGACACGGCAAAGATGGGGGTAGGATTGCCTTGCCGACAGATCAATCCAAGCGAAACGCAGCAAAAAGCCGCCGAAGTGCAGGAAAGTAATGTTGAAGTGTAAAGGGTTGGAATGTACCTGTAGCCCTATAAGTACCGCATTTTGATGGCGAAGTCGTTCTGAGTCGTTCCGACGCTTATTTGACTTTCCTCGAACGAAGGCCCAAACCAATCGGGTGCCTCGCCCGCTGCGTGATTATAGACCAAAAGGAGGCCGTTGATTTCGTGGATCGGCTTAATCCCCAATTTTGCCCGACTTGGCGGTGTACTGCCATAAGCCGTTTTTGTGCAACTCCCCTCTGAATCGAAGCAAAAACCATGGAACGGGCATCGAATCGTTTCGCCCTCCACCTTTCCACCATGAGCTGCTACGACGTACCAGCCGTTGGGAAAAGGGAGTGCAGAGGTAGTCATCAGATCAAGCAACTGGAAATCATAGCGTTGCAACAGCGTGCCGACCGTGTTTGTTGCCAAGGCAATCGAAAACTGTTTCGCGATGCAACCAAAAGCACCCATGCCAAACAGCGATCGTACTTGTTCACCCGGCTCATATGGGATGGGATTGTAAGCCCCGGATTGCTTGAACTGCGTTTCGTCCCGGTTTAATAAAGAACCGAGCCACCCCTCTTTTCGGGGCGGCTCGGCAAGACACATTTCATCAAACTTATTCGCCCACCATCTTCACTAATCGGATTGTTTTCACTTCGCTGTCTCGGGTCAATGCCACTTGGTAAATACCTGCCGGGAAATTGGCAAGTGAGACATTGACCTGGTTCAAACCATTGGCAATGAATATATTTTGGTGAGATAATTGCGCCCCACGCGCATCCGCGATCGTTATTTGCGCCTCACCTGAAGTAGTGGATTCAAATATCAAACTGCTCGCTTCAAAAGCAGGGTTGGGGACCATTTTCATCTGCCCACTCGCAGCTTCTACCTCATGCATTGCACTTACCTCCGATACCTGTACGGTATGTAGTACGCTTGCGCTACAACCCGATGGATTGGTTACCGAAACCTGATAGTCAGTCGTTTGTGTTGGCCAAACGATGATGGATTTTGTAGTAGCACCAGTACTCCAATGGTACAACGAACCACCATCCGCAGTGAGTATGGCCGATTCATTGGGCTGAATCTCGTCAGGGCCGATAATACTTGGGCTTGGTTCGGCATATACCTGCACATTCACAGAAACGGATTGAGCGGGGCAGCCGTACTGAGAAACATTGGCAACATACCATCCGCCCTGCACCTGCTGAATGCCCAAGATAAGTGGGTCATGGCTGGCAGATTGAAAGCCATTGGGGCCAGTCCATTGAACCTCTGCGCTGGTATTGGAATGGAGTTGCAAGTCGGCCCATTCACACAAGGGACTATTGGCTGTGGGTGCGGGCGCGACAAAGTTTACATTCGCCTCATGGGCCTCATCAAAAACACCGAAAAGCCCAAAAGCAGATACAATTCCATCTTGAAAATAGAAAGACTGGTGCTGCGCAGCACTAAAGCCAGTCGGATGCCAGTCACCATTAAAGTACCGACCCACTGTGCAGTTGTTGCGATTGAAATTGTTCTGCTCTGCTCCTGCCCACCATTGCGCAGTGACTTGAGCCGTCGAATTGCCCGAAACATTTTCTGAGACTTGCCATATTTGGCCGACTACACCTTCCGGCACTTGTTCGTTGCACAAGTCGTTGAACCCGATACCGAGGTATTCACCATAGAAAGAATTGGTCGTACGAATTTTGAAATAGTCGGGTTGGCTACCCGTTTGTACGGTGATACCAAAAGGCGAATAGGTCCCTTTTCCCACCGGGAAATTAACATGCGTATTGACCGGGCAATACCGAACACAACTGCCCAGTCCATTGGTTTCGATATAACTTTCCAATACTCCGGTATCCACATAAGCCTTGCCAAGCCACAGGTCATACTGGTTGAGTACCAGTTGTCCCTCGGTCAAGATTAGCTTATCGGTGATTTCTGGACTGCCCGTCAGTATGACTTCAGCGCCGCCTGTTTTGTTGATTTCTACCTTGGAATAATTGCCTCCGCCTTCGAGCGCCGTGTTGTCATCGCCTGATAATTCAAAGATCGCCGCGCCTTTGACCGCACCATTATTGAGGAAGTTAGGGCCAGCAAACTTGACGCGGTCGGCGCTTGCAGAGATATCAAAGTTGAGCGTGGCACCAGCGTCCACTTGCCATGTGCCCTTATGAGGATAAAATACTGGTGCGATCAGGTTGCAAATGCCTGCTTGAATGTGAACGGTATTGTCGCCAAACAGGGTACTAAAACTGCTATTATGTGTAAAAGCAATCGTGCCACTGCCGTTTTTATGGAAAGTGCCACCTGGCTTGTTGTCCACACTTTGCCTGTCTACTTTGAAGGTTTTGCCGGCAGGTACATCTATTTCCCACAGCCCGTAATTGAAAAAAAAGTTCAGATTAGCATTTACGCCCGTGAGCGTGCCGCTTGTACAATGGGCTGTTCCATAGTTCTTTACCAAGCCATCATTTTTAAAAGTCGCGTTGGCTGCGAACTGCAAAAAAGCCCCTGATTGAATATTCAAGGTTGTATTCAAAGCCACATAGCCTTGATCGAGCCAACTAAATTCGATGTTTACCAAAAATTCGCCTTGACCGTTTGCATTGTCAATTTTGGTGTTTTTCAATACCAGATAGCCAAATTGGGTGACTCCCCCTGCAAAAGTGGCCGTGCCGCCTTGCAAATCTGTAGAGGTCACATCATATTGAGCAATGAATTGAGATACGCCTGCTATTTGACGATATAACCCGCCGCCATAAACCTGACCTGCGAAAGCAAGTGTGCCACTTTCTAAACGCAGTTCGCCGCTGATTTCAACTGCAGATAAAGCAGAGAACGTACGCGCCACATTATTTGGTAGCACTAATACGCCGTCAATATCAAGGTTGCCATTGCGGAAAAAAGGGCTGTTATTGGTTACTGTATGGCCGGATTTGATGATTACATAGTCACTCCCTGAAGGAACTGCGTTGCCTTCCCAAGTGGAAGCAGTAGACCAAGTGCCACTTTGTTTTGAATAAACAATACTTGCACTTACCATTTGGAGGGAAAGAAACGTGAAAATAAGGAGCAGAAGCAAGCACATCGGCTGTCCAAAAAAGGCTGGTTTCATTGCTTAAAATTAGATGTTGAAAATTGTTTGAGGGCCAAAACCCTTTTAGTTTGAATTGACGAAGCAAAGATGGCCGGGGCGACTGGTCAAGCACAAATCAACTCCATCGAAGTGCAGCAAAAGGCCGCCGAAGTGCGACTGAGCAATGGTGAAGTGTGTAGCACATTGTTTGGTGCCAATAATTATCCATCTAATCACTTTTCCCGTAGGGAATTCCTGTTTATAGTTTTTTCAGCGCCATTTTCAAAAACCCCGGTAGGGGTTTCCATTCACAAGTGTCAGGAAACCCCTACCGGGGTTCTTAATAATTGGTTCTCATTACTATAGACAGGAATTCCCTACGGGAAACGATATGCACAGCAAGGGCTCAACGGTAATGGGAAAAGGCATTTCTACTGGCCCCAAATTTATTCGGGATTACGCACCTTTAAAACCCAGAAAACGACATGAGCCACCCCAAAATTTGGAATGACTCATGTTTGCCTTTGTTTCTAACCTACTCTATTCGCCCCTCATCTTCACTAATCTGATTGTTTTCACTTCGCTGTCTCTGATCAAAGTCACTTGGTACGTGCCCGCAGGGAGGCTCTCCAGCGAGATGTTTATTTGGTTTTGGCCGCTATTGATCGAGGTGTTTTGGTGGAACAATTGGGCGCCACGGGCATCCATGATGCTCAGTTGCGCTTCGCCTGTAGTTGCCGATTCAAAAGTCAACAGCGTAGCATTGGAAGCGGGGTTGGGCGCGATTTTCATTTGCCCGAGGGTTCCTTCGGCTTCGTGCGTTGCAGTCGCTCCTGTTTGCACGGTGTGGAGTACCGTGACCGTACAGCCCGACGCATTGCTCACCGTTACCACATAATCCGTGATTTGCGTAGGCGCAACCGTGATAGACTGCGTGGACTCGCCCGTGCTCCAGAGGTAAGACGTGCCGCCGTAGGCTGTCAAAGTCGCTGATTCTCCCGGCTGGACATGGTCTGGGCCGAGGACGGTCGCAGTGGGTTCGGCATTGACTTGTATGGTTATCGAAGTCTGCTTCTCTGGGCAGCCGTATTGCGAAGCGGCTACAACATAGTTTCCTCCTTGACTCAATTGAATGCCAGGGATGATTGGGTCAGGGTTGTTGGACTGAAAGCCATTTGGACCTGACCATTGGATCTGAGCGTTCGGGCTGGTGCTGACATGCAATTGCAGGTCTTTCCATTCGCAAATGGGCGCATTGGCATCAGCGGTTGGGGCCATGAAATTGACATCTCCTTCATGTCCTGCATCGAACACGCCGAAAAGGCCAAAGGAATTGACGTTTGTGCGGTAAGCAGCAAAGAACGGGGAGAGGTCTTCAGCGACTTGAAAAGCACCGGGCTTCCAATCGCCATTTTGGTATTGACCCAGTGTGCAATTGAAACGGTTGAAGTCATTGCGTTCAGCCCCGGTAAGCCAGTAGGCGGTCGCAAAAGCAATGGATCCACCAGCGGCTTGTTCTGACAGGAACCAATTGTGGCCGACCACACCTATGGACACTTGGTCGTTGCACAAAGGCGTACCGGCGCCGTTGTATTCGCCGTAAAACGAATCCGCAACGCGGGCTTTGACAAAATCTGCCGTGCTCCCGGCCTCCAGTTGGACGGCAAATGGCGTGAAGGCGTTGTTCCCGATTGGGTAAAAAGTGCTAATGCCTACCGGACAAAAACGGACGCAACTGCCTGTTCCATTGGTCTCGATATAACTGTTGAAATTGCTCGTGTAACTGATATCCGCCTTCCCCAAACGCAAATCATACTGGTACAACACGATGTTTCCGCTTGTGAGCGTGATTATTTCCGTAATCTCGGGGCTACCCGCCAGCGTCACTTGTGCACCGCTTTTGTCAATTTCCATCTTGTCATATTTGCCATTGCCTTCCAGGGTAGTAATGCTGGATCCTGCCATTCTGAGCCGACCGTATATATTGCCGTTATTGACAATTTTTGGCCCGCCAAACGGCACGTATCCGTAGATGTCCTTTCCAAAAACCAGCATCGAACAACCCGCATCTACTTGCCAGGTGCCATCCTGCACCGTGGTGTTTGAAGTTCGGAGGGTTATTCCGGCTTGTTGAACATGGATTTTTGAACCGGGCTCGCCTCCAACATAACAGGATGATTCAAAGCTGGCCCCACCTACGTTTGTTTTTAGGATTTCACCGTGGTTGTAGAAGTTGTGGTGATAAACCCCAAACCCACTGTTGGCTGGCGCATCGAATTTCCAAAGACCGTAATTATAAATGTAAGCCAGGTTGGAAATATTGGTGAGGCTGCCCGCAGCAGTCACCACCGTGCCATAATTGAACAATGTACCCTCGTGGTAAAATTTAAAGTTGCCGTACGGGAAAGTCAGGGTAGCGCCGTCTTCGACCGTCATATCACCAATAAATTTGCCATTGTTGCCCCAGATCATGGAGACTTTGATAAACAAATCTTTCGTGCCGTTCACGGTCACAGTAGCGTTTTTCAGCGAGAGGTTATCGAGGAAAAGATTGCCGTTGTTGGTGTTTTGAAATATTACGGTACCAGCTTGGATATCGTTGTTTTCCACCACATAAGCCCTGCCAAAAGTGGTGTTTCCACCCGTTTGCTTGAAAGTGCCGTTTCCGTACACGATTCCATCGGCGTACAGTGAACCGCCTTCCACGCGCAATTCGCCTTGTATTTCAATGTCGAAGCCCGGATCGAAGAAGCGTGCCACATTCCCCTGGTACACCATGGTGCCGTTGATGAACAGATAGCTATGGGCAGTAAAGGCGGTGTTACGCGTCACGGTGTGGCCGGCCTCGATGACCACATCGGTGAGGCTGTTGGGGACTACACCACCTTGCCATGTGCTGCCAGCATTCCACGAACCGCTCTGCTTGGAGTGTATGGCTACG
>JACMMM010000681.1 GCA_014379065.1 Saprospiraceae bacterium | reverse complement strand
TCCTTTCATACCCACACTCATACCTTATTTCGCTTTCATTTCACCCGACTTTTCCCCGCGTGGCGGCTTTTCAAAACATTCCGTACACCCCTAGCGGGGACGCCAACAACGGAAATCAAGAATTGATTATCAAGTGTTTTTAAAAAAAATCTGGCCGCCCCTGCCGTTGTTGGCGTCCTCGCCAACAACAACGGCGAAGCGGAATCTTAAAAGAAATAACTCTTAGCTGACGGATCTAATCAGGACAACAAGTATGGCAAATGACTTAATGACATTAATGACGCAATGACCACCATCTCAGCACTCTATTCCATTTTCAAGCAAAACCCTTGGGTAAGCACCGACACGCGGCAATTGCCACCGCGTTGTATCTTTTTCGCACTGAAAGGAGACCATTTCGATGGCAACAAATTTGCCGCGCAAGCCCTTGAAAGCGGGGCTGCTTATGCGGTGATTGACAACCCGGAATACCGCAGCAATGAACGTTGCCTCCTTGTTCCAGATGTGCTCACAGCCTTGCAGCAATTGGCCAACCACCATCGCCACCAGTTTGAAATTCCCTTTATCGGCATTGGGGGCTCGAACGGAAAAACGACGACCAAAGAGTTGGTTTCCAGTGTTTTGTCAGCGCATTATCCCTGCCATTTTACGAAAGGGAATTTGAACAACCACATCGGCGTACCGCTTACGCTGCTGTCCATGCCGCGCGGAACGGAGGTGGCTATCATTGAAATGGGCACCAACCAACCAGGCGACATCGAAGCACTTTGCCGCATCGTGCAGCCTACCCACGGGTTGCTCACCAACATTGGGAAAGAGCACCTGGAAGGATTTGGAAGCATCGCTGGGGTAAAAAAAGCGGAAGGCGAGTTGTTTGATTATTTGGCCAAAAACCACGGCTGCGCTTTTGTTAATCTGTCGGAAAAATACCTGCCGACCATGTCTAAAAAAGTGCCCATGCGGGTGGGCTATCATCACGTCGAAACGCTCCAGCCGAATCCTGGCGTAATAGAAGTGCAGATGCTGGCCGATATGCCCTTTGTTCAAGCTGCTTTCCTTTCTGATGATGGACCTAGGGTAGAGGTGGCGACAAAACTCTTTGGAAACCACAATTTTCAGAACGTGATGACGGCCATTGCGCTGGGCGTTTATTTCAAAGTACCTGCTGAAAAAATCAAGGAAGCCTTGGAAAATTATACCCCATCCAACAACCGCTCCCAACTGATCCAGCGCGATGGCGCGACGATTTTGTTGGATGCCTACAATGCCAACCCTTCCAGCATGCAGCCAGCGCTCCAGAGCCTTTGCGCCATGCCGGCGGCCCGCCACATCGCCATCTTGGGCGACATGCTGGAACTCGGCGAAGACAGCCAAAAAGAACACGAAGATTTGCTCCGTTTTGCGGCGCGGCTTAAGATTGACCAGATTGTATTGGTAGGTAAAGAATTTGGCAAAACCTCGTTTCCAAAGTTTGGGGCGCTGCATTTTGCGGACAATCAAGCCGCAAAGCAATGGCTGGAAACACAGGATTTACAAGGCACGGCCATATTGATTAAAGGCTCGCGTGGGATTCGACTGGAACGGGTGTTAGAGGGGTAGGAAGGCTGCTTTCAATAGTGGCAACCTTTATTTTTTTTCGTGCTATTTTTGGGCGAAAGAAAAGTATCTATATGAAAAACACACTCTTGATTCTAACCCTTTTGGCTTCCATTCCCAGCTTCGGCCAATCCCACAAATTTCGCTTGGGTGTAACCTTGAACGCTGGTTTAACCGACAATTTCCTGTCGAACGACGGGAGCGTGCCCGATGTAGTTGCCACCACCTTTAAAAATTCGGAAAAAAGCACGCTTGGATATGCTGCCCACGCCTTTGCGCAGTACCCCGCCAGTGCCAGATTGAAATTGCAGCTGGGCATCGGGTATGCCAAGACTGGATTTGACACGCCCAAAAGAGCGTTGGTTTTTGAAGTCCCCGAGCCCTCAGGGCTCAAATATATCAAATTTGAATTTTCACATCACAATATTACCCTGCCCTTACAAGCTAGATATAACTTTAGCAAAAAGAAAAACACATTTTACCTAATGGGGGGTATCACTCCATTGTTCAAATTAAAACGCAGCAAAACCATCACTTCTTGGTATGCAGATGGAGGAAAAAAACGCAAAACAGAAGAAGACACCATTACATCCTATAGAACAGTAAATTTCAACGGCTCTATCGGAATCGGCTATGACTTAAAAGTTGCGAAAAGGATGAATCTCTTCTTTCAGCCAACTTTTGACTTCAACCTCTTGGGGGTTTCTAAATCGGCCAGTTTGAACAGAAGGATTTACTCCATGGGGTTGAGCGTGGGGCTTATTTTTGGTTCCTGACCTATTGCTTCCTGAGAAACCAATCATAACCTGTAGTTGATGGCCTCATTTCTCAACAAATCCAACACAATAGCCCCCGAGGGCTACAACCGCTGGCGCGTGCCACCCGCCGCACTGGCCATTCATTTGTGCATCGGACAGATTTATGCGTACAGCGTATTCAACAAACCGCTTTCGCAGGTGCTGGGCGTTACCCAACCCGTGGAAGGCGATTGGTCGTTGGTGCAGATTGGATACATTTTTTCCATTGCCCTTTTTTGCCTAGGGGCTTCGGCGGCGGTATTTGGTCGCTGGTTGGAAAGGGTTGGTCCGCGAAAAGCCATGTTTGTGTCGGCGCTGTGTTTTTCGGGCGGTTTTTTCCTGTCGGCACTGGGCGTTTGGTCGCATCAAATCTGGTTGCTGTACCTCGGGAACGGCGTACTGGGCGGTATCGGACTGGGCTTGGGCTATATTTCGCCGGTTTCAACGCTCATCAAATGGTTTCCCGACCGCCCCGGTATGGCTACGGGAATGGCTATCATGGGATTCGGGGGTGGGGCGATGGTGGCCGCGCCCTTGTCCATTCGTTTAATGGAGTTTTTTCAAACACCCGATTCGATCGGGGTAGCCGAGACTTTTCTGGCGCTGGGTGTAGTGTATTTGGCTTATATGTTGTTTGGCGTGCTGACCATTCGTATCCCACCGGTAGGCTGGCAACCGTCGAGCGTGAAACAACCCGACCAAAAGGATCCAAGCCAAGGTCT
>JACMMM010000077.1 GCA_014379065.1 Saprospiraceae bacterium | reverse complement strand
TGGTGAAGGAGATGGTAAACTCGTCGCACTGTACGCCACCAAGATTATCCTGTGAATATATCTTTACAGTCACGGTATAAGAGCCTGCTGCTGGAGACCAAGGCGTATTGCCACCCGGGTGATTGTATGGCTCAGTATTTTCGGTATTACTGCCCGAAGTAGGCCCCGTTACCGTAAATTCTGCACTTTGACTTCCTGCCGTAACCACTGCCTCCAGATTGTAATTGCTCCCGAGATCACTCAAATTGTAAGAGCCTCCATTCGTTATTGAAATGTCGGAACCTCCGTTCACTTCATTAAAATTAAGGCCTGTAATCGCCGCATTGCAAGGTATTGTGAGGCACCAGCCGTCTGTCTTCAGCCAGTTGCCATTGCAATAGCCAATTACTCTTACATAATGCGCGTTTGAGGGCACGACAGCGTCCACAGAATATTGTCCCATACCGGGCAGGCCGCTATTGACTTCCGCCAGCTCATTTGAAATATAAACCCATGCGCTGGTGTAAAATTCAAAACCGACGTATGCATTGAAGTTTTGGGGTTCGTGCTGTCCGGCAAAGACGGTCAGTGAAATGGTTGTCCCAACTCCGATACCCGTCAAATCTTGGTAATAACCACCATTGCTGCCATTGCCTGAATGTTGGAACTGACCGGAATAAGTACCACATTGTGCAGCATAAGTACCTGTTTGCAAGGTTCCATTCCACCAGGTCCAGCCCGTGGTGCCGTTCTCAAAACTTGGGTTGGTTATCAAATTTCCCGGGCAGTCGCAATACGTCTCTGCTACGCCATTGCCCTGTATTTTATCGTTTATAAAATCAGACCACGGATCATCGAATGGGCTCGCAGGGTTTATCCCGCCCGGATGAATCAGCGTTGGCGAGCCAGAGGGCGAACCATGATGGCTCGCAATACCTGTGCTGGAGCTGGTTTGCGCATTAGCATCCTTTGATCGGGTCGCTGGGACAGAGCCAGGCTCTAATACTTGTGCACTCAAAAAAGGAGCGGAAAAAATGCCTGATACGATCAAGCCGATAAGCATGGCTTTTTTGGTAGGCAACGTGTTGGAGAGCAGCGAGTAGAGAGCGTTCATAGAGCAGATAATGTTAAATTTGAACAACAAGGCATCATGTTTCAGATCAACAAGGCTTGAAAAAGCTTTGTTAGGACAATAAAAAAACGCAGCAAATCATAATCCCAAAGGCGTGCGTCACACCTTCAGGGGAGGAATTTGATCCAAATTTTTGCTTTGAAATTTGCCTAGGCCGCCATAAACAGATAACAGCAAGAGCGCATCAGAAACCATTGCTTTTGAAAAAGCAACAGCATCAAATGGCTGCTCACGAGCGACCAAGGCCTTTTTCAAGGCAATCGAGAAAATATTAAAGTTGAAGCGTAGAACCCTTACCCTCGGAGAGGATTAGTGAAGGAAAAGATTCAAGGTAAAAAATGATTACGTGTCTTCGACCTTTACAAGGGAATACCAACATAAATGATATTCAACAACAGCAATTGCCCATGACATTAAATCACAAGGCCATTGGCAAAGGAAGAAGATTATCTAAACGGTAGGAAAGATTACCTAAGGGGGAAGGAAGAATGAGATTAAAAGTCATTGTTTGAACGGATAGTTTTGAAGACATCACAATCGTTCAGAAAACATGACGCAGCAAAAGTACCTACACACCATCCACAAACAAGAGAACGTATCATTTTTTTTTACAAAAATCTCGTTTTTGCAATAGTGCTGACATTCGGGACAATCATCTTGGTAGCGCATAAAATGGATGTTAGAACGTTCTCTTGACTACTCAAACAATGCCATATCATGCGCCAAACCCTCATTTATTCTTTTTTTTGCCCTTTTTATATTGCGGCACAAAACCTCGTAGTCAACCCCTCTTTCGAGCAGATCAAGCCCGATGCCGTGGTCGTTCCTTGCGAGTTCACGCAGTTTTCATATGATTTCCCTCGAAGAGCTGCCAACTGGGGAGGCTTCCGCGATGGTACACCCGACCTGCTCCGCGCCGCCGAAAACTGCGACTGGCTGTTACAAGTTCACACTGGCGAGCAATGCCTTGGCATCATCACCTACCTCCCCGCCGAGGATGTGGGCCAACGCACGGATTTCCATGAATATGTTCAAGGCCAATTTTCAGCACCACTCAAGCCCGGCCAGAAATACCGCCTTGAATGCTGGGTGCTTACAGATTCTGCCGTGGTGAAAGCCCACTTGAGCAAGGTCTACAGCGCCAAAACGCCTGTTGTGCCGGTGCAATCGGGCAACCTTGGGTTTTGCTTTTCGGTCGAACCGTTCAGGCTTAACGAGATTTCTCCCAGTGCCATCGCGGCGTCGAAACTGCGGCCACAGGTCAATTTTGCCGAAGTTATCCGCACCGATGGACAGTGGGTAAAGCTCTCGACTACTTTCGTTGCCGACCAACTGTTTCAACATTTGACAGTAGGGAATTTTTTCTCGGACAAGTTGACCCCGAACGATCTGTCGCCCGAAAACCACCAAAGAATTGAACAGAAAAATGCCTCACTCGGCACACCCGTTGATAAAATAAAACGGGTAACCTATCTCTGCGTGGACGATATTTATGTTGCCTTGGAGAATCCCCCTCCCCCACCCGCTTCTATCGAAAAAGCACTTTTGAAAGACAAAAAATATACTTTCAGTGCGGGTGTGCTTTTCGACTCGGGCAAAGCCGACCTGCGCCCAGTAGCGGGGCCAGCCTTGGATTCGCTGGTCGCCTTTCTTCAAAAATTCCCCGACGTAGTGCTGGGCATTAGTGGCCATACCGACGATGTAGGCACCGACGAGTACAACCTGGATCTTTCGGAACGCCGCGCCAAATCGGTGCAGGATTATCTGGAAATCAAGGGGATTCGGGCGGATCATCTGCGTTCGCGGGGTTTTGGGGAGACAAGACCTGTGGCGGATAACACGACCGAAGTCGGGCGGCAGACCAATAGAAGAGTGGAATGCATTGTGTTGAAGGGATAAAAATTGCTAAGTGCCGAGACCTAGTTTCAATATCAATAATTCGGTCTCGGCACTTATTCTGGAGTATTGATAAAAGCTTGTATGTTCGTGGGGAAATATTTTTACACTTAAATCCTATGAAATTACAATCTACCCTTCTCTCAGGGATACTCCTTTTTTGTCTCCCTTTCCATGTTTTTGGACAAAAAAACACCCTTTCAAATGCTTATCTTGTAAAGACTTACACCTTTTACAAGAACACTGACCCAAGCCTAAACCATCTGAATTTTTTCGATGCCATGGCAGGGGAAATGCACTTGTCTGCACAATCAAAAATGGTGTTGACAGATGAATTTACTGGAAAAAACGGCTTCAGCCATTTCAAATACCAACAATTTCATGAGGGCTTGCCCATTTTCGGAAGCCGCTACATATTGCACGAAAAAGCGGGCAAAGTAGTGACCGCAACCGGGCATTACAGCCCACAAGCCAAGGCCCATGTTAAACCCGGCATCAGCGCTATAACCGCTATAGCATTTGCCAAACAAGCTATGAAAGCCAACGAATACGATGAGCAGATGCCCGAACCCATTTTGTGTTTTGTGGACCCGGCATTTCCAAAAGTTTCGGAGATGCTGCGCTTGTCGTATCAGGTGGATCTGCAAAGCACCGAGCCTTTCGATAAGCGCCGCTATTTTGTGGATGCTGCCACGGGCAAGATAACCAGCGAGTTCCCCCTGATCATGCATGAAGGCGTGCCCAGCAAGGCCAAAACAAAATATTATGGTGTCCAAGACATCATCACGGACTCGACAGCCCCGCAGCAGTTTGTGCTCCGCGACCTGACCAGAGGCGAGGGTATTTTTGTCTACAACAGCGATGGCAGCAATTTCACGAATACCTCTTCCAACTGGGATTTGACCAATGCCGAAATGGACGAAGTGGCTTTGGACGCCCATTATTGCACCCAAGAATTTTATGACATGATGCTTGCCGACTATGACTGGAAAGGCCTGGATGGCAATGGCAAAGCGTTGAAAGCTTACATGCATGCTGGCTACTTTACCAGCGCTTTATGGAGTGGTGAGTCTGCCGTCTTCGGTGATGGCGATTGCAATTCCGGCCCGTTGACTACTTTGGAAGTTGTGGGGCACGAGTTTACGCACGGCGTAGTTGATTTCAGCTCCAATTTGGTTTATAGTGGAGAATCAGGCGCGATCAATGAAAGCCTGGCCGATATATTTGGGAAATTGCTGGAGCGCAAATCCGACCCGGCGAATTTTACTTGGGCGGTTGGGCTTTCATATTCCTTAGGCCCAAATGGCAAGCCTTTCCGAGTGATGGATAATCCCAACTTGCTTGAAATGCCCGCGTATTACAAGGGCCTTTATTGGCAGGACCTCAACGACGTACACACCAACAGTTCGATCGGCAACCTTTGGTTCACGATGTTGGTGGACGGCAAACAAGGCATCAACGAAGTGGGCGTTCCCTTTGATGTGCCAGCACTGGGTATAGAAAAAGCAGGTCAAATCGTATTTCAGGTGAACAAGTACTATCTCACTGAAAATTCAAACTACAACACGTTTTTCCAATTTTCTGTAGAGGTGGCCGAATCCATGTATGGGGCAGGCTCCTTGGAAGTTATGGCGGTTAAAGAAGCCTGGAAAGCGGTCGGCTTGCCCGCTGCGGGAGGTTCCGCTATTGACCTCGCCATTTCGGGGAATGGATTGTATGACAACAATTTTTGTGGCCTCGGCCAGTATCTGCCCATCAAATTCAACATAACAAATTTGGGCGGCATAGACTACGCCCCATCCATGATGGCAACGGTTACCCTTAAAAGTTTTACGCGTCCGGACTACATCATAAACCTAACAAGCCCCATCGGCGCAGGAGAAGTCTTTGAGATTCAAGTGAACGATTGGTTTTTGGCCACAGATTATGGGCTATTCGGCGTTGACGCTACTTTGAATTTCGCAGATGCAGGCTTCGACAACAACTACTATTCTAACTTTTACAGTGTATTAGAATTTGGATATGGCGACCTCAGCTTTGATGTAAGCTTGAGCGCGCCAAAATGCCTTGCTACAGTCCAGAATATCGCCATATTTATTGACAATAACAGTTGCGAAGCAGTCCCTGCGGGCACGTCATTCAATTTTACCGCTACCGATGATATCGGAAACCTCTTCTGGGCATCGCAGACGTATACTTTGGTCGAAGCATTGCCCGGATTCAGCTCCATTTTTGTGAATTATGATATGCCTGTAACGAATTCGCCCTTGGATTTCACGCTTGTTTATCCAAACGACCCCAATTTGCTCAACAATGAATACCATACTAATTCGCAGAAATCCTATTTGCCGATAACGAGCGATTATTTGAACGACTTTGAAATAAACTATGGCAAGGACGCATACTTAGATCTGCATTTTACCGGCGCGATAACGTTGCTCTACCAAGGCAGCCACTATTTTGCATCCACAGGCATTTTCCAACATTCGGATGATTTACAAACATGCCCAGATCCGCTCAGTGTTTTCAACTTTGAACATTCCAATGGCATCAATGCCTCCATTCATACCTGCGTTGATTTTTCATTCTCTGCTGCCCCTACCCTAGAGTTCGACTTGGCACAGTTCCGGAATCTATTCACAGACACCTCCAACTACCAGCAAAGCAGCATGTTGCAGGTAAAATGGGTGGGCAATGAAAACGGGAATCAGGTCATTTTTGGACTGTCCGAAGGCCTGGTTCAGCATCAAAACATCTCATTGCCCCCCTTTTTCAAAGGGGCCTTGGACTTAAAATTGTACACGGAATTAGGCCATTGGGGGCTGGATCCAAACCAGTTAGGTGAGGATGACTTCGTACTGTTGGACAACCTCAAACTGAGCGCACCCACTTCTGGCACGACTGCGTTGACAACAGACCCTTCCATCCTTGTTTCGCCAAACCCGGCACGCGAAACAACTACCATCCAAGCCCTCGATGGAATCAAAACCATTTTGCTCCAAAATGTGAGCGGTCAAACGCTGCAAACCTGGCAGGTCAACGCCACGCGCTACGATGTTGACTTAAAGAACCTTGCAAATGGCTTTTACCTACTGAATATTCAGTTGGAGAATGGCCAATGCAGAGTAAAGAAACTGGTGAAGATGGAAGGATAATATGGGTCATCCCTGAATTTTTTGGGCAACTCATGTCAGTTTGCTGAATTTTAGGTGCGTAGCACCCTAAACGTCGGTAGAAATTTTTAATGCAACAGGAGAAAAGGTGCGTAGCACCGAAACTCGAATCCCTCAAGGCGTATTTGTTCCGGTGCTACGCACCTCCTAACTGATTGAAAACGAAAATTCTACCGACGTTTTGGTGCTACGCACCCATTTTGAAAAATTCGGAATGACACATGTTAACATCAAAATTCCCGTATGTTCGTGCGGTACAATTTAAACACCAGACTACTGGACATTTAGATATTGGACGTTAGACATGACCAAGCGAGTGCATGGTTTTCAAGTTTTTACAGCGCAAGTCCAATGTCTAAAGTCAAAATGTCCAGTAGTCTGTTTAAACACTTTAACTTCTATGAAATTACGATCTACCCTCTCCTTGGGGCTTCTTCTTTTTTGCCTCCCTTTCCAAGTTTTTGGACAAAAAAACACCCTGTCAAACGCCTATCTTGTAAAGGCTTACACTTTTTACAAGAACACCGACCCAAGCCTCAACCACCTGAATTATTTCGATGCCATGGCGGACGAAATGCACTTGTCAGTGCAATCAAAAATGGTATTGACGGATGAAGTGACCGACAGAACTGGCTACACCCACTTCAAATATCAACAACTTCACGAGGGTTTGCCCATTTTTGGCAGCCGTTACATTTTGCACGAGAAAGAGGGCAAGGTGCTGACGGCGACCGGGCATTACAGCCCCCAAATCAAGTTGTCTGCTAAGCCTGGCATCAACGCTGCCACCGCCCTGGCTTTCGCCAAGCAAGCGATGAACGCAAGGGAATATAATAAGCGGCCAGTAGAACCCATTTTGTGTTTTGTTGACCCTGCCTTTCCCCAAGTCTCTGAAACGCTGCGCTTGGCTTATCAGGTGGATTTGCACAGCACCGAGCCTTTCGATAAGCGTCGCTATTTTGTGGATGCTGTCACTGGGAAAGTCCTTAGAGAGTTCCCGCTGGTCTTGCAGGAAGGTGTGCCCAGCAAGGCCAAAACGAAGTATTATGGTGTCCAAGACATTATCACAGACTCAATTGCCCCACAGCAGTTTGTGCTCCGCGACCCGACCAGAGGCGAGGGCATCTATATTTACAACATTGATGACAGCAATTTCACCAACACTTCTTCCAACTGGGACCTCACCAATGCCCTACAGGACGAGGTGGCTTTGGATGCCCATTATTGTACGCAGGAATATTATGATATGATGCTTGCCGATTATGACTGGAAAGGTCAAGATGGTAATGGCAAAGCACTCAAGGTGCATGTACATGGTGGTGCCTATGTCAACGCTTTTTGGGATGGCGAATTTTCCACCTACGGTGACGGCGACTGCAATTATGGCCCATTGACCACCTTGGAAGTAGTGGGACACGAGTTTACACATGGCATGATTGATTACACCTCCAAGTTGGTTTATAGCGCGGAACCTGGCGCGATCAATGAAAGCTTGGCCGATATGTTTGGGAAGATGCTGGAACACAAAACCGACCCGGGAAATTTCAGTTGGGATCTAGCGCATTCTTTTGCCCTCAGCCCAGACGCCGAGCCTTTTCGTGTAATGGATGACCCCAACAGCGTAAAAATGCCCGCCTATTACAAAGGCTTGTTTTGGGAGGACATCAACGACGTACACATCAACAGTTCGATTGGCAACCTGTGGTTTAGTATGTTGACTGATGGCAAGCAAGGCATCAACGAGGCAGGTACTTCCTTCAATGTTCCTGCCTTGGGTTTTGATAAAGCTGGTCAAATTGTATTTCATGTGAACAGGAATTTTTTCACTGAAAGCTCAGACTACAATGCGTTTTACCAATACTCCATTGAGGTGGCCGAATCTTTGTATGGAGCAGGCTCTGTGGAAGTTATGGCGGTTAAAGAAGCTTGGAAGGCTGTCGGCTTGCCCACTATGCCAAGTTCAAGCTTTGACCTCCGCATTTCAGGGGATGGCTATGTTGCCAACAATCATTGTGGCCTCGGCGATTATCTTCCCGTCACCTTCAAAATTACTAATCCGAGCAACATAGCATATACCCCCTCGATGCAGGGCATAGTAACTCTTTCCAGTTTTCCGCTTGCCGATTACACGATTGATTTAACGAGCCCCATCGGCCCTGGAGAGGTGTATGAAATTCAGGTAAACGATTGGCTGCAGGCAACAGAACCCGGGTATATATTTGTGAACGCTTATCTGGAATTGTCCGACAATAACAGTGACAACAACACCGATTTTTCCCTATTCAATATATTAGCGTTTGACTCCAACGACTTAAGCTTATTTGTCAACTTCCTACCTCATGATTGCTTTCCTGCCCTGAAGGAACTCGACATGTATGTTAACAACAACAGTTGCGAGGCCGTGCCCTCTGGCACGGTGCTTAATTTTACAGCTGCCGATGATTTAGGGAATATCGTATGGACATCGCCGCCTTACACTTTGGCAGAGGACTTGCTGGGCGGCAACACGATTTTTGTTGGTTATGAAATACCAGGCTCGGTTGTGCCCACCGCCATTACCCTTATTTATCCAAACGACCCCGATGAGTTCAATAATGTGGCCATTAACAATTTATTCTTGCCTTATTTGCCCATTACGAGCAACTATTTGAACGATTTTGAAACAAACAATGGACAAGACGATTATTTAGAGTTGTCGTTTGGTACGGCTTACCCAACCATGCAATACCAAGGCAGCGACTTTTTTGCTTCCACGGGCAAATACCAAAATCCTGATGATTTTCAGCGCTGTGCAGACGTTTTCAGTGTTTTTAATTCTGAATACAGCCAGGGCCTCAACGCCTCTATACATACCTGTGTTGATTTTTCATTTTCGTTCGCCCCTATCCTTGAGTTCGATCTGGCGCAGTTTCGCAATACCTATACCGACACCTCAAACTTCCAGTACAGCGCCATGCTTCAGGCAAAATGGGAGGGTAACGAAAGTGGGAATCAGATCCTTTTTGGACAGCCCGAAGGCTTGGTCAAGCACCACAAGATCTCGCTTCCGCCTTTCTTCAAAGGGGCATTGGATTTTAAATTGTACACGGAGTTAGGCCATACTAGCCTCGACCCAAGTTATATAAATGAAGATGATTTTGTGCTTTTGGACAACCTCAAACTGAGTGCACCAACTATCGGAACGAATGAATTGACAAAGGATGCCTCCATCCTTGTTTCGCCCAACCCGGCGCGGGAAATGGCAACCATCCAAGCCGCCGATGGCATCAAAACCATCCTGTTGCAAAATGTGAGCGGTCAAACGCTCCAAACTTTGCAGGTAAATGCTACCAGCCACGATCTTGACCTAAAGGGACTTGCCAACGGTTTTTACTTCCTGAACATTCAATTGGAGAATGGGCAGTGGGCCCTGAGGAAACTTGTAAAAATGGATTGATTGTTTAGAGAAATAGACCCTTCTCACCCTCCATTCGCTCAAAAAACGCCTCCCGGTACAACCTTCCAATAGGAATCTCCACCCCGTTTACCTCGACATCCATTGCCGTAAATGCCGTGATTTTATTCCTGGCCACGATAAACGATTTGTGCACCCGAATGAAACGCTCTTCGGGAAGTTCTTTAAAAAAATTGCCGATGGAGACTTTGGTAATAATCTTTTGGCCTGCCAGCACGATCCTGCTGTAATCCTTTATACCTTCCACAAAAAGTATATCGCCGAGCAATACGCGAATTGTTTTGCGATCCGCCTTGACAAAAATGCAGGCGGGGTTGTCGGCGATCGGGGCAGCAACGGGCGGCAAATGCTGCTCCAGAAATTTTTCAATAGCCATTAGGAATCTGGCAAACGGAATGGGTTTCACCAGATAATCGAGTGCGTTCAGCTCAAATCCTTCCACGGCGTATTCCCTGTACGCGGTGGTAATGATGATCGCAGGTTTGTTTTGTAGGGTTGCGATGAGTTCCATGCCGTTTATCTCCGGCATTTCGATGTCCATGAAAACCAGCTCCGGTTGGAGCATTTTGATTTGTGCAAGCGCCTCTACCGGGTTGGTGGATTTACCGCAAACCTCGAAGGCGCTTAGTTTCGACAAATGTTGTTCGATGACTTTGATGGCCAACGGCTCGTCATCAACGATGAAACACCTAATTTTTTTCATCCCGGATTTTTATTTCAAGCCGCACCTGGTAAGTGTTGGGCTGATTATCAATCATCAATGTATGCCGCCCCGGATAAAGCAAAGATAAGCGTTGCCGGATGTTTTGCAGACCGAGCCCTCCGGTATGCTTGTTGCTTTCAAGGGCATTTTTTTTGCTGTTATTGATCTGGAAAACCAGTTTCTGATCGTCGGCATATAACTGAATGTCAACACGAAACAGGCCGTCTTTATCTGGGCCACCGTGTTTGAAACAATTTTCTGCGAAGGGCAGCAACAAGAGCGGAGCCACTTGCAAAGCATCGTTTTGCACCGAAATATCTGTTTTGATGCGAAGATGATCTCCATAGCGCAATTGTTCCAAGCCAATGTAATTGTTCAAAAGTTGTACTTCTTTCGATAAAGGCACCTTATCCATATTCGCCCGGTAAACCAGATAATCCAGGAGTTCGGTCAATTTTAAAATACTGTCGGCCGTCAGGTCCGACTTGATCAGCGCGAGGCTATACAGATTGTTCAGAGAGTTGAATAAAAAATGGGGGTGCAGCTGGCCTTTAAGCAATTTGATTTCAGCCTCCGCCTTTGATTTCACCAGTTGCATGTTTGTTTTCCGCTCTTTTCGATAATCGCCGATGATATAGATACAAACCGCCAGTGCTATGATAGCATAATCGCGAATGACGTTGGACAACACCTTGGCAATCGGCACCTTATAGTCATAGCCGTCGAAATAATTCAGCAATTCCAGCCATTTTATTCGGCCATAAAACACAAACATAGCCACCACCATTATGGACAGAATGAATAGCCCCCAACGTTCCGTTTTCAAAAAACGCGGTACGGCATACAAGGCAATAAAATAAGTAGCGCCAATCAACAATGGCAGCGACAGAAGCATGGAGCGGAAAAAACGCAGGTTTTCGCCCGGACGCAGGTGCATCAAGTTGGCAAAGTACTCCGAGACGATGTACAGTAGCCAGAAAAGCAGGTGGACGGATATCGTTTTTATCTGAAATTTCATTTTAAAATGGTTTTGATTGACGAGTGATGATTACATGATTGTTGATTTTTGATCTGATGGCTAATTTGCAATGGCTGATGCACGATGAAATGGCAGAAGGAAAAGACGACATTGTACATCAACCATAGACAAATTGTACATCACATCAAAAATCAACAATCATGTAATCGTCAATCGTCAATCAAAAAATTATCCATCAAAATAACAAAATACAGCCTCCTCCTTTCTCAAAAGTATAGCAACAGCGGTTTCTAGTAGAGCAACGACCCATCACTGCCCTTTGCACTAAAAATCAGCCGTTGCTCTACCCTATCAGGTGGTTGTTATACTTTCCAAATTTCAGGCTAAAAGTGCGCAGACTTTTGTACAAAATCAGTTCACCAAAATTTTTTAGTCATGAAAAACAACGTAATGCATCTTTTCGCTTTCACGGCCATCTTGTTGCTGGCCAATTCCTTTGTCAAGCAACCCGTTCCATCCGAAGCGCTATCCACGGATCAGGAACTTAAGGCCTCCGTCCCTTTCGGTGGAGCTTGGGTAATATTCGCCGGTAAAACAGGTGGCGAGCTTACCAAGCAGGATATAAACAACCAAACCGAATTGCAGGTGGATGGCTGTGACAAAGGTGCCCGGGTATCTGGCTTCACGCTTCTTTTCACAAAAAGCGGCAAAACAAGTACCCTTAACTCCCGTTCCAATACGCTGACGTATGAAATGCGCAACATACTGAAAAGCCTGGCAAAAGGAGACCAATTCGAATTCAAGAACACAAAAGCCTTGCTTTCCAATGGCAGGGACGTGGTGGATGTGCGCGGGAGTAAGTTTGTGGTAGTATAGAAAAGATCGCGCATGAAAATAGGTTGATTATCAATGGTTTGTTATTGCCTTTTCATGCCAACCCGAGCAGCCAAGCTTTGTCATTCTGTCGGAACCCGTCCGCATCAAATGCGCTTTGCCCGAGTACTTCCACTACTGAGCACTCAAAAGTGCAAGTACTCGGGCAAAGCGCACGTGATGCGGACGGGTTCCGTCAGAATGAAAACTCAGCTTGGGCTTGATTACTCGATACTTTACTCGCTACTATCAATAAATCTGTCGTCTCTATGCCACCTTGACTTGGAAAATCCTGTCGTTTTAGTTCAATAATCTCAAAACCATTTTCTTCGAGCGCAGCACTCAAATAATCGGCCTGATGAAAATACATATACACTTGATCGCCACCGCTGTTGGTTTGAATCCCTGATTTATCATAGTCATCCTCCATGGTGCTCAAATAAAGTACTCCATTAGGTTTTAATAGCATAGCAGAATCCTTTATTAACTTTAAAGATTCTTCTTTAGAAAGATAGGGCAAACAAAAACCACACATAATCCCATCATATTTTTTATCGAGTATAGCAATATCTCTGCAATCCATTAATTGAAATTCAGCAGTAGGATTATTGATTCTAGCCAGTTCGATCATATTCAATGCTAGATCAATCCCCAAGATTTTAAAGCCTGGCCTTTTATTCAATAAATACCGGGTGATATTTCCTGGCCCACAAGCAATCTCCAAAATATCAGCTTTTTCCTTTGTGATATTGTTGCAAAACAAATCAAATGAATCATGGTACAAACTCACATCCATGTATTTGTTTTGATAATCGTTGGCGTATTGGTTGAATATTTCTTGGGCTGTTTTGAGTCTGGACATATTGGAATGTTTTATGTTGATTCTTTCTAAGAGGGGATGGAACACGGGCTAAGAGGGGATGGAACACGGATGACACGGATAAGACACGGATTTCCACGGATTTATTTTGATCTTTAAAATTGGAAATCCGTGGAAATCCGTGTCTTATCCGTGTCATCCGTGTTCCATCCCCTCTCCGTGTGCCATCCCTCTTAACCCATAAACTCCCAAGCCGTCCGATACGCCCCATGTTCCGCACAATAATCCAGAAATTCCTGATAAAACTTATTGTGCCCAATCGTCGCCGAATCCCCTATCACCACCAGCACCATCCGTGCCCGGGTCATGGCCACGTTCATACGGCGATAATCCTGCAAAAAGCCAATCTCATGTTTGTCATTGGAACGCACCAGACTGATATAGATCACATCGCGCTCCTGGCCTTGAAAACCGTCAATGGTGTTGATGGCGACCGTTCCAGCCGAGAGCAGCGGTGCAAGCAACGCATCTTCTCGAAACATCGCATCCAAATGGTTCACTTGTTCCCGGTAAGGCGACAGGATACCGATGCTCGGCAGTGGATGGGTACCGGGATTTGAATCAGGCTCTGAAGAATACCCATACCGCAACAACACCTGAATCAAATGTTCGCGCACCAGCACCGCCTCATCCGCATTAAACCGACTCGGGTTGCGATGCAAAGCGCCGGGATTTTCCTGCAAGCGTTCCTCATATCCACAGCCGGCGGTGTCAATAAACGTAACCCCCGTTTCTGCGGGCTGGAAGTCGGGGGTGTACAGTTCCCGCCTTGCTACACTGTTATGGGCTACCAAGGCGCCCTCGTAAAAATACTGATTGGAAAACCCCATAATCACCTGATGCATACGGTATTGTACCGTGAGGAGGCTAACCTGATCGGGCATATTTTCCAGACAGCGTTCGATCAGCGTAGTGGACAATCCCTGACGGGCGGCATCAAGATTTTTAACGGTGGGAGGCAATTGAAACGGGTCGCCCGCAAGCACCACGCGACTACATTTGGTAATCGGTATCCAGCAAGCAGGTTCGAGCGCCTGCGCTGCTTCATCTATTACACAAGTGCGAAACCGCCGCTTCTCCAAAAGCGGATGTGCCGCGCCCACGAGGGTGCAGGTGATGGCCTGCGCGCCGCTCAGGATTTCCTCAACAACCCGGTCTTCCAGCATTCGAGCCCAGCCATCCAGGTCTCGGGCTTGTTGTTTGAGGTGGGTGCGTTCCCGGCGGTCTTCCGCGCCAAAGCTGCGCTTGAAACGCGCCGCCTGACGACGGCATTCTGCCGCTTCGATCTTTACTTTTTTGATGTTTTTCGCCTCCGGGTGTGCAGCCAACAGCGCATCCACGGTATGTTGGAGCACACTATCGTCCACCCGGCTGATATTGCCGATGCGTACCACGTTCAGGCCCTGTGCTGCCAACCGTTCGGTGAGCAAGTCGGCAGCGGTGTTGCTAGGCGCAGTCACAAGCACGGTATGTTCGGTTTGGGACAAAGCTTTGATCGCAGCCACCAGCGTGGTCGTTTTGCCCGTACCTGGCGGACCGTGGATGATGGCGACATCAGGGTTATGGAGAATGGCTTGGACAGCGATACGTTGGGAATCGTTCAAGCCCAGTCGCTCAGCTGTTTTGTTTGGAGTCGCCGAATCCTCCACTAATACCCTTGGGATTTCAATACTTGGAAGGGTCATGGCTTGCGCGCCCGCAGCACTGGCCGTATCCGTTGAAGTCGTCGCTTGTATAGTTTGGGAAACACCCTTCTTCTGGGAATTTTTCGGGGCGGTCAAAATCTCCCGCAATTCCGCCAGTCTGTCTCCTTTAGCAGCCATTACTTTTTCCAAGGCGCGTTCCATTTCATGATAACTGCGGTCGTCGAAGAGCATGTCCACCCCGAGTTGTCCGGCGTTGATCCAGTCGGGCACATCCCGGGCATTGAGGATGATTTTCATGCGGTTGCGCTCTACGAAGTTGATCACGCCTTGCTGGGTGGGTTGATCCACTCCGGCTGCTTGGGTGAACAGGCTTATGGGCTGCCCGGCGCGAAGTTGATGCGGCGCGTTTAGGTGCGTGGTGCGTTCCACAATGACAAAGGCTTTCTCACTCAAAGCAAAGCCAGTGTTCATCACCTGCAGCGGATACCAGGTGTAGCCCTGTGCAACGCGATCGAAGAGCGGTTTTTCGCGTACCAGTTCCAGAAAAGCGCGGTGGTCGGCTTCTTTCTCTTGGCGGAGGAGGTTGCGGAGGTTTTGGAGGTGCGGGTAAAGCGGAGTGGAGGACATTTGGGGGGCGAAGGTACGGCGGGGGGAGCAAGTGCGTA
>JACMMM010000076.1 GCA_014379065.1 Saprospiraceae bacterium | reverse complement strand
GTTCTCGGTATAAGGACTGGGACTGGTGATGCCGAAAAAGGTGATGGACTGGAGGGCAAGTTCGAGCGGCGAGCGGATAAGGCCTCCGATAATTTCGTCGGCGTTTACCGAGTCGTCCATGTCGTAGAAATGTTCGCTCTTGAGCAATTTGCGCAGCATTGGGATAATCTCGTAGTTGTTCGTGCGCAGCGAATCGGCCAACGGCTCGATGACGTCTTGCTCAATTTCCGGGGTGATGTTGGTATGGACAAAAAAGCGGTAAATGCGGCGCACAAAATTGCGGGCAGTCTCTGGCTGGGCAAAAACCATGTTCACAAACGCATCCAATTCGGTGTACATGGCAGCGGCCGTAGTGGCGCCCGTAATGACGGTGTTTTGGAATTTGCTGCTGAACGTTTTGTTGCCCGTATGATGGCGGGAAAGCGAGGTGGTGCCGCGCGGGATATTGGTTTCGGGGTCCAAGTTAAGTCGGGTTGATTGAAATCTCCACCCTGTGAGCACCCGTGCTGCCTGTACAATGTCGTCTTCGGTGTAATTGGTGTAGTCGCCTGGGCCAATTTGTGGGCCTTTTCCAATGGTGAAAAGTTCAAAAAATTCGCGTGCGAAGTTCTCGTTGGGACTGTTTTTTGAATTTTGGTGGCCGTTCAGGTAGAGCAGCATCGTGTTGTCGGACACGATTTTAGTCGCCAATTTTTTCAGGTTGCCGACCGCGCTCCAACGCAGTAGCGACAAGTAGTCGAAGAAATCCGCGTGGTTGTAGGTGGTGATGTTGGTGGCAAAAAACTGGTGGAAAAAGAAAGCCATTTTCTGGCCGATTCCAGCATCTTCAACACACTCGTTGAGCCACCAGCCTATCACGCGATACTGTAGATAATATTCATCTGCCGGATATGTTTGGCCCGTGGGGACCAGCCATTTTACCTGCTCAACGGCGGGGGTACTGGGATCATCGAATATGGGCTGGTCGAGCTCCAAGGGATTGATGGTCAGAATGCTGTTCACCGCTTGATCTGCATTCATGGAAGCCAACTGATCAATGCGCTGTTTGTTGTAACGGAAGCAGGTACGGCGCAAAAGATGCGCGGCGCGTTGCTGGCCTAAAGCACCTTGGTAGGGAGTGAGGGAAGCCATATCGTTTTGTTGTTTTGCGGCTTTGGGGAGATGTTGATTTGTGGATTTGGCAGTTCGGAGATACAGGATTTGGCAAATGGCGAGCGGGGCGAAGATATGCGTTAGCCGCTATTTTTCTCCCCTATTTCTTTTCCCGCAATTCCCGCCTCAAAATCTTCCCCACATTCGTCTTCGGCAATTCCGTGCGGAACTCCACTTGTCGCGGTATTTTGTAGTTCGTTAAATTTTCACGGCAATGCGCCCGCACCTCCTCTTCCGTGAGCGAAGGGTCTTTTTTCACGATAAAGACCTTTACCACTTCGCCTGATTTCTCGTCGGGAATGCCCAGTGCAGCAGATTCAAGCACTTTGGGGTGCATGGCAAGCACTTCTTCAATTTCGTTGGGATATACGTTGAAGCCCGACACCAGAATCATGTCTTTCTTCCGGTCTACAATTTGGAAAAAACCATCGGGGTGCATGAAGCCCATATCACCGGTATAAAGCCAGCCATCTTTGACCGTTTCCGCCGTCGCATCGGGGCGTTGCCAATACCCTTTCATAATTTGAGGGCCGCGGGCTATGATTTCGCCCACGTTTTCGGGGCCAGGTGGTAGGGGCATTCCACTGTCGTCCACAATGCGTACATCCGTGCTGGGCACTGGCATCCCGATGGTGCCGACGCGCATGGTTTTGTCTACCGGGTTGACACAAAGCACGGGGCTGCTTTCGGTCAGGCCATACCCTTCGATCAGGGGCGTTCCCGTCACCTGTTGCCAGCGTTCAGACACGGCGCGTTGCACGGCCATCGCTCCGCCCACACTGATTCGGAGCGTGCTGAAATCGAGGCTCGAAAAACTGGGTTGATTCAATAATCCGTTGAAAAGCGTGTTCACCCCTGGTATGATGTGTGGCTGGTGCTTGCGCCATTCTTTGATGAGGGCCGGGAGGTCACGGGCATTGACAATCAAAATGTTGCAGGCACCCACGCTCAGGAATGCCAGGCAATTGACAGTAAATGAAAAGATATGGTAAAGCGGCAAGGCGCAAAGGCTTCGTGCGGGTTCTCCCTCGTGGCCTTGCAGCACAGGCATGAGCCAAGCGCGGATTTGCATCATGTTCGCCAACAAATTGTGGTTGGTAAGCATGGTGCCTTTCGATACGCCCGTGGTGCCGCCGGTGTATTGCAGTGCGATGGTGTCGTCGGGGCCGCCCTGAAAGGGTTGAATCGTGAATTTCCGGCCTTGTTTGACCGCGTCCAAAAAGCAAACGGTATTGGGTAGGCTGTACTTGGGCACCATTTTTTTGACACGGCGCACCACGAAATTGACAATAGCGCCTTTCAGTCCCAGCATCTCGCCGATGGAAGTGGTGATGACCGTTTTAATCTCCGTCTCGCCGATGACTTGCTCCAAATTGGCCGCAAAATTCTCTGCTATCAAGATGGCCTTTGCCCCCGAATCGACAAACTGATGCTTCATTTCGCGAGGGGTGTAGAGCGGGTTGGTGTTCACCAAAATCAGCCCTGCCCGCAGTGCCCCAAACATGGCGATGGGATATTGCAACAGATTGGGCATCATCAATGCAATGCGGTCGCCGGGCGCCAAACCCCGTGAGCGGAGGTAAGCTCCAAAAGCCATGCTTTTTTCGTCCAATTCCCTGAATGTCATGGTTTTGCCCATGAAAATAAAGGCCGGTTGATCGGCAAATTTTTGGAAGGATTCCTCCACCATGTCAATGACACGGTTGTACTGCGTAGCGTCAATATTGGCGGGAACGCCCGCGGGGTAGTGTTGAAGCCAAGGTTTTTCCATTGTATTCGTCATTTTTACCCGCCGAAGCACGCAGTGCGAAGGAGGGTGTCATTAAAGTCATTTTTACCCGCCGAAGCCTTGGCGTAGGAGGGAGGTCATTAAAGTCATTTTTACCCGCCGAAGCCTTGGCGTAGGAGGGAGGTCATTAAAGTCATTAAAGTCATTAAAGTCATTAGGTCATTTTTCACGACAACCTGAATTGTTTTTGCGGGTGTAATATTTTGAAAAAAAATTGGGAATCAATTCTATTCACCCACTAATTGCACGAATTTTCACTAAATGAATACTCAATTCGTGTTAATTAGTGCAATTAGTGGCTTACTATTCCGGCAAAATTTTGAGCAGGAAATACGTTCCAAAAGTTTCCTCGCGTGTGGCTGGGTCCAAAAATTTAGGCTTCAAAAGGGCGACTTGAAAATGTCGAAACTGCCCTGTCTCTTCAAATTTCACTGCTGCCTCTTCCAAAGTTTCCATACCATCTAGTGTCGTAAAAACCCAGATTCCGCCTTGCTCACTGGCCACTTTTGCTGCCTTTTCGGGTGAATCCAGGTTTTCCATAATATCGCCGTTGTAAAAATCCATGGCATGGCTGCTACTGTTGAAAAAGTACATTTTTTCGGGTGGGATGCCTTTAGATCGGACAAATCGCGCGACTCGGGGCATACTTTGGTAGGGCAATAGATTGGGGTAAAAATGAAAATTCAGTACAAAGCCAAAGATGAGGGCGACCCATGTCCCGCGCTGTGCCAGCACTTCAAAATCGTCAGGGAACGGGTTACGGAAAACCTTCCAAAGAAACGCCGCTGTAGCGCTTATGGTTATTGCTGAGACGATGATATCGCCAGTGGGAAACACAAAAAATAGGGCGGAAAAAGCAATGAGCAATGCGACAAAGGCTGAGAAATACAGCATGGCCCAAATCCATCGCCCAACGCGCTGCCACGAAGTAGCCACCAACACCGCCGCCCATGGCAAAGTGATAAAAATGTAGTGTGGTAGTTTGTATTGTGATTGAGAGAGGGCGATGAAGGTTAGGAGGAAGCCGCCTAGGGCGTAGTACTCGGGTTTAGTGAGGAGGTGACTTGAAGTCACCCCGTCACTATTTCTGCCGTTGTTGGCGTCCTCACTGCCGTTGTTGGCGTCCTCGCCAACAACACTTTGCGCTGGTATCTCTGCTTGAAAATCCTGCTGGCTGTTTGTTGTTGGCGAGGACGCCAACAACGGCAAAAAAAGCCCTCGCAGCCGCAGCCACAACGCTACCGGCAACAACAAACACCAGGGCAAAAACGCCCACAGATAAACGTGCATGAAATAGAACCCGGAAGTCTCATTTTTCCAAACGTTCTCGCCTGTGATGCGACCAAAACTCTGTTCCCAAAAGAAAAAACGGAGGCCTGAAACGCCGTGCCGATCATTGACCAACTTCTCGGGGTGCAGATCAAATTGCTGCCACAATCCCCAGCACATCGGCGCAAGCACGAGGGCCGTGACAGTGAGACCGACCAGCCATTGCCAACGAAAAATGCCCTGCCAATCTCGCCGAACCAACAAGTGCGAACCCACTGCAAAGGCGGGCATCACCAGCCCGATGGGGCCTTTGGCAAGCATGGCCAGACCAATGAAAAAGAAACCCGCGAACAGATTTTTCCAACGGTTAAATTGCAGGTATTCAGCCAGTTGCCATACAGCACAGGCCGAAAATCCGAGCAGCATGGTATCCGTGCGCACATCATTGCAGATGACCATTAAGCCCATGCAGGAGGCGAGGATTAAAGCCGCTAAACGAGCCGATTTTTCCTCATAAAAAAGCAGGGTAAAACGGTAAGTACCCCATACACCTGCGAATGCTGCGAGCAATGAGGGGAGTTTGTAAGCCCAGTTGTGGAGACCAAAAAGCCAGAACGAGGCACTGGAAAGCCAGAACAGGAGCGGGGGCTTGTCGAGGTATTCTGCGCCTCGATGTTGCACTTGAAGCCAGTTCCCGTTTTGCAGCATTTCCATGGAGATGGAGGCGTATTGCGCGGCGTCCACGTCCATTACGTCGAGGAATAGGCCGCGCAGATAGACGGCGGCGAGGCCAAGTGCAAGCCAAAACCAAGGATTTGTCTGCTTGAAAGAAGATGCGTAAAAACGAAAGTGAGGTGCTGAGTTCATTCAGCGGGCGAAGGTCGGGAGTCTGGAGCAAATAGGGGGGAAAGCTTGATAAAGGTTTCACTCATCGTCTCCCCAATCGTAAGCATCCCCATCTTTGATGGAGTCAATATCCCGGCGTTCTTTTTTAGTAGGGCGACCTGTGCCGCGCTCGCGTTTTTCGCCAGTTGGAGAGGCGTTCAAAAACCATTCGGCGTACTTGGTCTTTTCTGATTCGGGCGTCACGTCTTCGTAGCAGGTGACCGCTATAGCAGCGCCCACACGCTTCTCTATCAGCGTTTTAGCGCGGAATTCAAAGTTGAATCCGTTCTTCTTTACCACCACTACCTCGCCTTCTGCAATTTGATAAGAGGGCTTCACAGAGATGCCCGCCACTTTCACTTTCCCACCTTTGCAGGCATCGGTGGCCAGCGTCCGGCTTTTGAAAATGCGGATGCTCCAGAGCCATTTGTCTACGCGGATTTTGTTCATTTCATTAGCAGTGTAGAGAAGAAATACCTTTTCATCATGGTCATATTTTGCTGAAAAGGTAAAGCGGTTTTTCAAGTCGTCGTAATATTACCCCGAACCTGACGGAGAAGGGAAGATTTGAAATACGGCCTTGCGGAAGAATAAGGTTTGAGCGCTTCTTGCCACTATCTTTTAAATATGCCATGTTTTTCAGACATTTGGCCGCAACTCAACCACCATTTCCATGCAAGACAGCGAACTCCAACGCCTCGTAGCCGACATCAAAGCGGGCCGATGTGCCCTTATTTTGGGCCCAGAGGTTTTTTCTATAGACGGCCAAGGCATTCAAGCGTATGTCCGCACCCAATTATCAGAGCGCTTTGGCGAGCAAATCGCCGCCTATTACGAACGCGACGGCTTTTTCCTGCTTAAAAACCCGGAAGACAAACCCGAAATGCAGGACGAGTTGCAGCACCTCTACAAATCGCTGCGACCCGCCGAGGACTTACTGCGCCAAATTGTGGAAGTACCTTTCTCGCTCGTGCTTTCCGTCAACCCAGATACTTGGCTGCGCGACCTGAGTTTTCATTACGGCCTCCCCAACCGTTTCGCCTGGTTCGACCCTCGAAAACAAGAAGATCTCGACGTACCCGACGGCAGCGAAGCCGAGGGTCGAGCCCTGCGCGAGCGCATCCCACTCTACTACAACCTATGCGGCTCGGTAGACCGGCTCAGCACCCTTTTACTCGACTACGACGATCTTTATCGCCTGCTCGAAGGCATGCTCGGTGCCCCCAAACTCCCTGAAAAACTCCTCGCCCGACTCAAAGACACTACCTCCTACCTTTTTCTGGGGTTTCAGTTTGATCGCTGGCACACCCAACTGCTGCTGCGACTGTTAGATGTTAAAAACGCCGCCCGCCGTTTTGCCATCCAGTCGCCCGTTCCCAGGGAAAAAGATACAGAAGCCTTCATTATCAGCCAGTTCCGTATCAAATTCCTCGGCGAAGAAGCCGATGTGTTGCGGAGGGTACACGCCGCTTTTGCCGCCGCAAGTTTGTTGCGACCTGTGGACGAAAGCGGCGCACCTGCCCGCAGCGAAGTGACGGCCTACCTTCAAAAAGGCAACCTAGAAAAAGCCCTCGCCCGACTTCAGGATACAGCAAAGGGAACGGCTGTGGCCGACACTGCCACCTTGCTCAGCAGCCAGTACCAACTCTGGCTCGCCGAAAAAAACAAAGGCATACTGGACACCCGCGATATTGCTCTGCAATTCAACCAGTTGACCGATCGTATTTTACAGGCAGCCAAACAATTGTAAATCCTGTTGATCTTGTAAATCCCTGCCTACCGTCAGGCAGGCTGTCAAAATAAACTCGTAAAAAAGCCTTTGTCGTACAAGAAAACCTTGTCATGAAAATCAATCGTTACCCAGGCGTAAAACCCTTCTCCGCCAACGAACAGGCGCTTTTCTTTGGCCGCGACCGCGACATCGCCGACCTCTGCGACCTCATGCGCGTAGAAAAAACCTGCGTCCTTTTTGGCAAAAGCGGTTATGGCAAATCCTCCATTCTTCAAGCCGGGGTACTACCCCGCCTCGCCGCAGAATGCCTGCCCATCGAAGTGCGTTTTGGCGAATACATTGCCGGGCAAAGCCTGCCGCCCTTGGAGAATCTGTGTCTTGCCCTGGCCAAACGCGCCCTGTCCAACCCTCAAATGGCTTTTGCCAAGGATCTGCCCGATTCGCTTTGGGTGCATTTTAAAAAATTCCGAAGTGCGGCCACTGGTGGTGGCTATTTGCTCGTTTTTGACCAATTCGAGGAATTTTTCTCCTACCCTACGGAACAGCAACGCGCATTCCGCGAGCAACTCGCTGAATTGCTGAACGACGAACTCCCCGAAGACCTGCGCGAGGCCGCCCGCGAACTTCCCCGAGAACAACGCCGCCTGCTCGCCACGGCCTCCGACATCCGCTTGCTCGTGGCACTGCGCTCCGACCGCCTCCACGAGCTCGACCAGATGAAGGATTACCTGCCCACGCTCCTGCACAAGCGCTACGAACTCCGCGCCCTCAGCCGGGAGCAGGCGCGGGAGGCTGTGTTAGGGCCAGCGGGTTTACCCGACGTAGCTTTAGCGGAGGCGGGCTCCCAAAATCCCCAAATCACCCAATCCACACCTCTTCAATTCATCTCCCCGCCCTTTTCCTACTCCGAAACGGCGCTCCAACAAATACTTACCGACCTAAGTCGCTCCAATACCACCCAGCAGGCCAGCGGCGTGGAAGCCTTCCAGCTCCAAATCCTTTGCGATAGCATTGAAAGCAAAGTGGCCGCCGGACGTGTGCCTGACCGCGATGGTGACGGACTGCCCGATGTGATGCCGGAGGATTTGCCCGACTTTAGCGAGGTTTTTGGGCAATACTACGAGCGGCGACTGGCCCAACTCCCCGAACAAGAGCGCGACGTGGCCCGCCGGGTGGTAGAAGACGGACTCGTGCGCCTCGACCCTGCCACAGGCGAAGGCCGCCGACTCAGTGTGGATGGCGATGCGCTGTTGCAACAGTTTGTCAATCAGGGGCTTACGACTGACCTGCTTCGCGCACTGGAAGGCACTTTTCTCCTGCGCCGAGAGCCGAATACACTGGGAGGCTACAACTATGAACTTAGTCACGACACCCTGCTCGCACCCATTACAGCTGCCGCTAAGGAACGCCGACAGCGCGAGAAAGCGGAACGGTTGCGGCGACAGGCGCAGCGGCAAAAAGCCGAACGCAAAAAAATTGAGGCTGCCCGTCGCCGCAACCTTGTGATTGGCTTGGGAGCGCTCGCACTGCTGGCTTTTGCTTTTTATCAAAACTGGGAAGCCCGAACGGCCAAACACGAAGCAGATGTAATGACCGACTTGGCAAAAGAAAAAACAGAGCTGGTAGCGCAAAAAGACAGTCTCGCCACCCGATCCCAAGCTCGCGCAGATACGCTACTGAATTCTGTGAACGTTGCAACAACAAAAATAGAACTGGCCGAGAAAGAATTAAAACTGGCCAGAAACGCCACTCAGGCCCAAAAACAACTCGCCCTGAGAAATCTTGAAGAGGCCGAGAAGGCTGGAGGAAAAGTCGTACACCTTATCCTCAACAATGCTAAACAGCAAGTCAAATCCTTAAACTACCACGGAGCAGCGAGCGCCTTGGAAAATGCGAAGCTATTGCTAGATGGGCGACAGGATAGCGCTTGTTAGGGCCTCTGCGCCCTTTTGTAGCCCGAGCGATAATGGAGACCGCTTTCTTCTATATCGAAACTGATCAACCCGCCAAAGCGCGTACTGAGATATCTGCCATTTCTATTTTGCTCGATAAACCACTACCAGCTCTCCAAAACCTGCCGTGGACGACTCCGCCTGACTCCGACATCCGCTCACGCTTGGCCGAAATGCTCAAAAGCCTCGACCCGGAGCAATACGCCGAACTCTACCGCCAATACTATGGCACATTTGCTCATATACCGAGCGGTACGGACACCATCGGTAATGAGAGAGAAGGCCAAATGATCGTTGCCGTCTTGCCTTTTCAGATGGCTATCACCGAGACCACTTGGTGGCAGTACAACCTCTTTTGTGCCGCCACGGGCTACCCCCAACCTGAAAAGCCCGGTTGGGGCAGCGATGGAGACAACCCTGTGGTAAATGTGAGCTGGTATGACGCCGCATTGTACTGCAACTGGCGCAGTCAGCGCCAAAGCCTCCGAGCGGTCTATAACATTGACTCTCTGGGTCAGACACGAGATGAAGGTTGGAATGTAAGCTTCGACAGCACTGCCAATGGCTTCCGGTTACCCATGGAAGCCGAATGGGAATATGCGGCCAGAGCAAGTGCTAATTTTGAGTATGCCGGAGATAGCCTTTTGCAAAATGTTGGCTGGTATAGTAATAACTCGGGCAGCCGTACCCACAGTGTAACAACCAAAAAAACCAATGCCTTTGGCCTTTACGATATGAGCGGCAACGTGATGGAATGGTGCAATGACTGGCATGATTCTTATCCTAATGGCCCAGTGAAGGATTATCGAGGGCCACATGACGGCTTTTCCCGGACTTTGCGCGGTGGTTCGTGGCTCAACTACAATTACATTTGTTCAGTGGCGTGGCGCGAATACAACGACCCTTGGGCCGACGAAGCCTTTTATGGTTTCCGTTTGGCGCAGGACTAATGAGTCTTTTGCAACAATGTGAAAATGCTTGCTAGAATCGACTGGTTGCGACCCGTATTGGCTGTTTTTCTTTCCCTACCTGAGTTCCCAACCCAAGGCTGAGTGCCCTCCTGTTGGGAACGAGTAGTGATGCCTCCGTTGTTTATCATCTGTAAGAAAGGATACAAAAGGTACATTTGCCCGCCCGCTCCTCTTCCGGGCAAAAAAAATGAGGCAGTGCCACCACAGCACTACCTCAGCCCTAACCAAATAAAACCAAATTATTCTTTTGATTGAATTTCTTTCGTGGCCAAAGGTAAAACAGCTTTGTGTTAATTTTACAACAAGCGAAAAATAATTTTAAAAATAATTTTTCTGTCACAACCCTCCATTCTCCAAAAACCAAATACCGCTTTTAATGGTGATTTTGTGAAATAAAAAAACTTCAAAACCCTATTTTGAAACAACCCCATATCCACCTTTACTTTTAGAACATAATTTTATTTTTTTCCAACATGGGAAATCGTGTGTTTCAACCTCTTTTCTGGGCGAATGCCCTCTTTACCCTTTATTTCATTTTTACACTAAGCCCCAATGCCGCTGCACAAACCAAAGAACAGGGGGTAGATTCTGCTTTCATTGACCGAATCTACGATCAAAGCCTCACCAATGGTCGCTGCTACCCTTGGCTCGAACACCTCTGCCATCACATCGGCCACCGGCTCAGCGGAAGCCAGAGCGCAGCAAAAGCCGTAGCATGGACCAAAAGCACACTTGACACGCTGGGCCTGGATTCCGTATGGCTCCAACCTTGTATGGTGCCGCATTGGGTGCGCGGGGAGGCGGCACAAGTGCGTGTAGTCGGCTCCAAAAAGGATGGCCCCTATCCACTTGCAGCACTTGCCCTCGGCGGCTCGGTAGGCGGCAAAGTCCAAGCTGATGTGGTAGAAATAGACGCTTGGGAGCAGCTTGACCAACTCGGCGCTGCGGGCAAACTCAAAGGCAAAATCGTGTTCTACAATCGCCCCATGGATGCCACTAAAATTCGCACTTTCGAAGCCTACGGCGGCTGTGTAGACCAGCGCGTGGGCGGTGCTTCGAGGGCTGCCAAGTACGGTGCAGTGGCCGTGCTCGTTCGCTCCATGACCCTGCGGCTCGACGATTTCCCACACACGGGTTCTATGCACTACGATTCTGCTTATGCGTTCATCCCGGCGGCCGCCATCAGCACGCTCGCCGCCGAATCACTTAGCCAAACACTGCGCGAAGAAAAACGCGCAAAAGTCTCTATCCAATTGAATTGTCAGACTTTGCCGGATGTGGCATCCTCCAACGTAATTGGGGAAATACGCGGCACGGAGCGCCCCAACGACATCATTATAGTAGGCGGACACCTGGACAGTTGGGACGTAGGCCACGGCGCGCACGACGACGGTGCGGGCGTGGTGCAAAGCATGGATGTGTTGCGCGTGCTCAAAACCCTGGGTTACCGACCGCGCCACACCATTCGCTGTGTACTGTTTATGAACGAAGAGAATGGCTTGCGCGGCGGGAAAGCTTATGCCGCAGAGGCTGCCCGAAAGGGCGAATTCCCGCTCGCTTCCATCGAAACCGACGCGGGCGGCTTTACCCCCCGAGGTTTTGGTTTCGATGGCGAGGAAGCGGTATTTGGGAAATTTTTTGAAAAGATAATGACATATCAATCGCTTTTTGAACCATACGGCCTGAAATTATCGAAAGGCGGCTCCGGTGCAGACATCGGTCCGCTCAAAGGCATGAAAGGATTGCTGAGCGGCTATTCGCCTGATTCACAACGCTATTTCGACTATCACCATGCCGAATCGGATACCTTCGACAAGGTGAACAAACGCGAGCTCGAACTCGGCACTGCAAGCATGGCGGCGCTGATTTATTTGATTGACAAATACGGGCTCTAACCGCCCCGCTCAACCCTCAACCCAGACTACTGGACATTTTGACATTGGACATTGGACTTGCACTCAAAAACTTGAAAATCATGCACTTGCTGAACCGTGTCTAACGTCCAATGTCAAAATGTCCTGTAGTCTGCCCTCAACCACCCTAACCTATGCTAAAAATCGCCCTCTCTGACGACCAGGAGCTTTTCATAGAAAGCCTCTGTGCCCTGTTTGCCAACACCAGTGGTGAAGTGGAAGTTATTTGGACGGCGCGGAGTGGCGAGGAAACGCTCGAAAAAGTGCGCGAGCAAAAGCCCGATGTGCTGGTGCTCGACTATTTTTTCAAAGGGAAAACGCTCGATGGGGGCGAAACCTGTCGCTTACTAAAGGAGGAATTCTCCGATCTGGGTGTGTTGCTGCTCAGTGTGAGTTGCGAAATGACCGTCATCCGGGATGCTTTGCAAAAAGGTGCACGGGGCTATGCTTCCAAGGACATCAGCAAAGGCGAACTCTTGCGTGGCATTCGTGCCGTGGCGCTGGGTGAGTATTTTCTCGACCAAACCTCGCTGGGCGAAACCATTCAATTCATCACTTCCGCGCAGCCTGCGTTGCAGCCGAAGCCCCCGAAATCGCTGCTCACTCCCCGAGAGCTGGATGTTGCACAGCCTTATGCGAAAGGGAAATCCGTGCGCGAAATAGCAGAATCGCTCTTTATCAGCGAAGACACGGTGGAAAGCCATATCAAAAATATCCGCTCCAAAACTGGCGCGACCAGTCGCTACGAGGCGGGGGAGTGGTTGAAGAAAAATGAACTTTGGGTTGATAGTCATTAGTCATTGATCGTCATTGGGACATTTGGTCATTGGGACACGCTCTTAGGTTGACTTAGGCTGTGTGGTATTGATTTAACTTTGCATTGACCAATGCCCCAGTGACCAATGACCATTAATGACCAATGACGACTAATGACCCAATGACGATTAATGACTAATGACGATCAATGACGATTAAAATTCTCCTACACGGTGCTTTGGGCAGCGCAGCTCAGTTGGAGGCTTTGCAGGCACAAATGCCTGAAAGTCAATCTGCTTTTGCCCTTAATTTCCCAGGCCATGGTGGCGCACCCGCTAACGAGCCTTTTTCGATGCGGCTTTTTGCGGATTCGGTTTTGAAGTTTTTGGATGAAAAGAAAGCCGCTCAGGCCGATATTTTTGGATACTCCATGGGCGGCTACGTGGCGCTTTGGCTCGCTTGGAAACATCCCGAACGGGTGCGGAGCGTAACGACCTATGGTACCAAGCTTGATTGGACGCCCGAGGTGGCGGCAGGCATGAGCCGGATGTTTGACCCTGAAAAAATTGAAGCCAAGGCCCCGCAATTGGCTGACTCCCTTGCCAAAACACACGGCGCTGAACACTGGAAACCGCTATGTCATAGCACTGCAAGATTTCTCCATGATTTGGGCAATGGCCTTGGATTGCCCCCTGAGGCCTTTGTCGAAATCCAATGCCCCGTTACCATCGGCTGGGGAGACCTGGATAATGTGGTAACGGAAGCCGAGAGTCGCCAAGTCGCCGAAGCCATTCCGCAGGGTCGTTTTGAAATTTTGCCTGGGGGCAAACACCTGATTGATCAGGTAGACCCGGCGCAGTTGGTGCGGTTTGCACTTCAAAATGTATAGTCTTAGTATTGGAGTGTTTTTGATTGATGAATGACGATTACATGATTGTTGATTTTTGAAGGCAGGTAGGATGGACAAAGGTTGAGGTATTAAATCAGCCATTCCTTCGACATTTATATCAAAAATCAACAATCATGTAGTCGTCAATCTTAAATCAAAAAGGAGAGACCCGAAGGCCTCTCCTCTGAAGTGTGTTTTATTTGGCTAAACAGTTTTTTGCGGTTGGGAAGTCCTCTTTACTTCGGCAACAATACCGTATCAATAGAGTGAATCACCCCATTCGACTGATACACATCGTAGGTGCTGATGTTGGCTGTGTTGCCACTTTCGTCCATTACAACGATGTTGCGCGGACCGTTCATTTTAAAAGAAAGCATGCCGCCGCTGACGGTTTTCAATTTGCTTTGACCCTTTTTTATCAGGGCGGAGATGGATTTAAAATCGTACTGGCCAGACACCACGTGGTAGGTAAGCACTTTGGTAAGGGTGGCTTTGTTTTCGGGTTTCAAAAGGGTTTCAACCGTACCGGCAGGCAAGTTTTCAAAGGCATCGTTGACGGGTGCAAACACCGTGAATGGGCCTTTGCCTTGCAATGTTTCTACCAATCCAGCGGCCTTAACGGCGGCTACCAGCGTGGTGTGGGCTTTGGAGTTTACCGCGTTTTGAACGATGTTCTTTGCTGGGAACATAGCCTCACCACCTACTTGGACGGTTTTTTGAGATTGCGCATTGGCTGAAAGGGTTGCAAATGTGATGGCAAGCAAAAGGCTTGCGCTTTTGAGAAGCGATTTCATGTTTGTGCTAAAATTGTTAGGTGAAATATCCCTGATTGGAATACAGCATCATTTACGGGAGGAGAGTAGGTTTCGGTTTTTTACTTGCCACATTTTTTGTGGAAATGTTACAGCCGCTTATTTTTTGCCACGAATTGCACGAACTTTCACTAATTCAGGCTAGTCAGGTAATTGATTCGTGTAAATTGGTGCAATTCGTGGCTATCCTGTAACCAGTTTTGTTATTTTTGTGTCTCGTGCGAAACGCCTATTCACTACGCCCGGAAATCAATTCCGGGAAACATTATGAGCGCAGCCATTTCAGACGAAACGCTAATCCAACAAGCCCTGACGGGAAGACAGGCGGCTTTTGCCACGCTGGTTAACCGTTATGAACGCTATGCATTTACATTGGCCCTTCGCATGGTAAAAAACCGGGAAGATGCGCACGAAGTAGCACAGGATGCGTTCTTGCGGGCATTCCGTTACCTGCCTGATTTTCGGGGCGAAGCAAAATTTTCGACCTGGCTTTATAAGATAGTGTACTCGACTTCGCTCAATTTTTTGCGCAAACAAAACCCCGACATTCAATCACTGGACGACGAAAACCGCCCAGTCCGACTCGCTGACGAAGGAACGCCAGATGCTTCGCACGCGATGGAGCAAAACGATCGCAACGCAGCATTACAAAGCGCCATCGGACATCTTTCATCCGATGATGCAGCCATCATAACCTTGTTTTACCTTTACGAACATACACTCGACGAGATCTGCCAAATCACCAGCCTCACGATGACGAATGCCAAGACAAAACTATGCCGCGCCCGCCAACGTTTAAAGGCGATTGTGGAAAATAGATTTGCCACAGAATTGAGTATTGACCGTTGACTTTTGGCCGTTGACTTTTTGGCCGTTGACTTTTGACTTTTGACTATGGAAAATAATTTCATGCTCACCGACGACCTGCTTTGGGACTACGCCGACGGATTTCTGGAAGGCGATGAGAAGCTGCGTGTGGATGCTTATCTGCGCCAACACCCTGAGCAACAGGCTCGCTTAGAGGCGATTATGGCTGAAAAACGGGCTTTTTCCGGGCTGACTTTGGAAAAACCCAATGCAGGTTTTGCCCAACAGGTCATAGCCGCTTGGGCTGCCGAACAAGCGCCCGCCAAAGCACTCCAGCCCCTCAAGGCAAAAGGCCATGACTGGATATTGTGGGGTATCGCAGCGGCCTTTGGGCTGATGATAGCAGTGCCTTTTTTGATGGCGCCCACTGCTGCCCCGGCTGAGTTCGCTTTTCGGGTCCCGGAAGAATACATCCCTCAGATTCAAGTCCCAACCTTTGACTGGGTAGGTTTTATTAGCAGCGCTTGGCTGCGCAATACGGTACTGCTCACGATGGCATTTATGGGTTTAAAGATTTTGGACAAATATTTGCAGGTGAGGAATGTGCGCCTTTCGGGGCATTGATAATGAAAAAAGAAAAAAAGACACTTTTCATCCACCAGCCCCAATTCAAAGGGGGCCCAAAGGAATTGACCAAGTTCATTTATTCCAACCTGCGCTACCCAAAAGAAGCGTTTGAGGCTGGGGTGGAAGGGACGGTTTATATCGAATACGATATTGACTACCAAGGGAATGTGGTGGCCACACGTGTTTTGCAAGGCTTGAGTCACGGCTGCGACGAAGAGGCCTGCAGGGTGGTCCAATTGATGAAATTCGACGTGGAGCGCAACCGTGGCGTACACGTTCTTTTCCACCAAAAAGTAAAGGTGCAATTCAAAAAACCGAAACAGGTGCCGGTCCAGGAGCCTGCCTTGCAAGCACAAATGCAGGTTGCCTACACGGTTACATCTTCTGCGCCGCCGAAGCCAGAAGAAAAGCCAGCAGAAGTGACGTATAACTATACGATTCAACTTTAGCCGCCTTGCGAGGATTGTACGCTTTCAACATGGCCATACCTCTTGATGGCATGCAAGATTTCTTCCTTTTTCTCGTCAACTGCCCTGCGGCCCAACTCAAGCAAACCGGGGATCAGGTTCACATCTGATAAGGAAACGGGGTTAACGAATGGCACATTGATCACAATGATTTCATGGTGATGAAGATCAATAGCCAAAGCAAGCTGGCTTTTGATCAAAGAGAGTGAAACGGCTCGTGTAATATTGGAAAACCCGTCCACAAATTTTTTAGGCTCTCGCACCAATTCTTCATGGAACAACATCACAATGATGACATCCATGTTCCGCTTAACCGCCTCCAATACCGGCAATGGGGAAGAAAAGGCGCCATCTATCAACCAGCGCCCGTCAATACAAATCGGGGGCAACAGGGGGTACATCGCTAATGACGCATAAACAGCTTCAGCCAAGGAGCTTCGTTCCAGGATGACTCCTTCTCCATTTTGGATATCGGTAGCCTGAAGCAGGGTTTTTGTTTGCAAGGCTTCTAGTTGGTGCCCACCAAATAATTTTTCAGCAGTCTGGAGAAAAAGCCCTTTTTTAAACAAGCCTTTGCTTACGTCAAATTTTCCGTAGGGCAGCCTGCCAATATTAAGCACCGTTTGATAATCAACCTTGGAGAAGACTTTTTGGGATAAGAATTCTGTTGCAAGCGCTATGATCTGTTGGTTATCATAACCCGTTCCACGAAACGCAGCCAGTACGCCCCCCCCGCTGCATCCTACCATTAAATCAATATTGATCTTTTCTTCATCTAAAAACTCAAATAAGGCCAGTGACGAAATCGGCTTTAGCCCTCCGCTACTCAATACCACCCCGACTTTGGGTGTCTTTTTTTTATTTTGATTGATCGTTTCCAACGCAAGATTTTAAAAATGTTTTAAGGCTGCTGCTTCATCGGAGAAAATTGAAAACAGCATGGTAAAACCTGCAATATCAAATACTTCTCTGATCCGGTCTTTTAAGGCACACAAAGCAATCTTCCCGCTCAAACTGTTCAATTGTTTGGCTGCACTGAGCAGTACCCGCAACCCGGAACTGGAAATAAATTGGAGCTCGGTGAAATCGATCAAGATTTGATGCTGACCACTGTTGATCAACCCTTCCAATGACTCTTGGAGGGTGCTGGAAGTAAGGGTGTCCAGCCGGCCTTCGATGGATAAAATGACGATGTCATTATTTTGACTTTGTGTTATTTTCATGTTTTATACGCTTATTAAACACGTTTCATCCCAAATTTTGTGGAGAAGGTGCGTAGCACCCTAAACGTCGGTAGAAATCGTCAATGCAACATGAGAAAAGGTGCGTAGCACCGAAACTCG
>JACMMM010000680.1 GCA_014379065.1 Saprospiraceae bacterium | reverse complement strand
GGAAATTCCTTGTTGGATATTGGATATTCCCCTGGACATTGGAAATTCCTTGTGAGAAATGTCGAATGTCCAGGGGAATATCCAATATCCAACAAGGAATTTCCAAGTGAAATATCCAATATCCAACAAGGAATTTCCAATTTCCAAGTGGGGCGCTGCTCTTGGGGTTTGTGTTCAAAGTGATGGCCAAGCGCGAAGCCCACTTGGAAATTGGAAATTCCTTGTTGGATATTGGATATTCTACAGCACGCTCAGCATCTGCGAGAAGACCTCTTTCTCAGTTTGCAAAGAAATCTGATACATCCCCTTGACATTCAGGATATTGGCAGGGATTTCAATCCTGTTCTCTCCGATATTCAATAAAATATTTTGGGCTAAAACGATTCGGCCCATCATATCCGTCACCCGCAATGTGCTTGGGCCAGATATTTGAACTTGGGCCACCAACTGCGTAGCGGATGAAGTTGGGTTGGGTATAAGCTGGATGCCTTGCGAGCGCAGTTCAGGTTGAACAGTAGGCGTAGAAGACGTGCTTACCTCAAAAGAGAATTTTCCGTCATAGCCCATGCTTGGGTTCCAGCCGGCTTCCATTTCACATGCGCCGGTCTCTGGCGACCATGCCATTGGAAGCCATTTTCCCAGTGAGGAGGGGTAAGCTTTTCTCTGGCCAAAAATATTCCCATTACTTCCTTGTAGTGCAGCCCTCGTTACTTGATTTGAACTGGGCACATCGGGTAGATACCCGCATTGAATATCGTATTTGTTGATAACCAAGTTTCCCGGATCAAGTTTTCCTTTGCCAAAATAAAACAAGCCATCGTTGCCCAAGGTGGTGCTTGAGTATTGAATAGAATAGTTGTCCTGCTTGTGAAAAGTGTTGTTGCTCAAGTTGTAGGTGAAGCCAACTGGGTAGGTGTAATAATCGAGGCAATCATCGTAGGTATAGGAACCAACACCCCCTATTGTTCCGTTGGGCAGCTTGTATATTTCGCAAAAATCTTCGGAGGTAAAAGGACTGAGGAAATAATTGGCTACTGTTGATTCGTTGGAGCCATCTTTTGCCATACGCCTCAAGCTGCTCCCACCCCAATAAAGCATACCATCGGGCATTTCAATAAAATTACAATTGGGACTAAAATCAGAATGAATAAACGCGAACCCACTTCCATCTTTATTTACCTTGAAAATTCGCTCGTCTCCGACCGTGCCGTAGAACCAGCCGTCGCTGCCTTCAAAAAAACTGGTAATCCGGGTTGACCCCCAAATAGTGGGCGCTTGCACCGCAGGGAACTGGCAGATGGAATGGAAATCAGTGCCATCCGGGTTTATTCTAAAAATCGAACCTCTATTATTTGCCCCTCCTTTTGTCATAAAACCATAGTATTTCCCATCAGAGGCTTTGATGAGTCTTTTGGGGAAGGCACTTTCTCCAGAAGTCCCTATCTCTGTGGAATACTCGTTTCCCAGATTAAGCCAATCCGTTTGGCAACTGATCAATACAGACAATTTGCTCCAATCATCTATTCTCCAAAAGTAAAGTCTCCCATTGGTTGGATGAACCACCACGGGCATTATACTATTGGCGTTGACTGGAACACTGAAATGGATGGTGCCGATAGAATGGATGTTGGGACTGTTCTCATTAATCTTAAACAGAAAAGCAAATTGTGTACCGTTCACCATTTTGGTGGAGACAAAATACAGGTCGCCGTTTGCTCCCTTGGTCAAAGGATTTCTCAGGCTGCCATGCGTGTCGTCATAGAACAGTAAAAGTGGGGGAGTGTCATCATCGGCCATTTTGTACACAGCCTGTCCAGATTCTTTTTGAGCTACGATGAGTAAAGCCTCGTTTATGCCCAGGCCCAAAGAAATATTACGGCCAAAATCCGAAACGGTTGTTTCGTAGAAAATTGAATCAGTTTGCTGATTTGGATTGATCTTGAAAAAGTGAACGCCTCCAAAGTACTGCCAAATCGCAAGGTACAAGCTGCCGTCACCCTTCTGGACCACATTTGAGATTTCATGGCCATATACTTCTCCGTCAATAGTTGCCAAGTCTTTCCACTCCGAGCCGTCGGGCAAGCCTGCAATAACCCTGATTTCTCCCGGCCAATCAACATTTACCACAACAATTTTTCCCTCGGGAGTTTGTAAAATTTCGGTTGCAGAGCTCTTGGAGTCAAACTCGTGTACGAACGTCAAATCTTCTCCACCCAGCGATATATTACAGAGCGCCAATTTTGTTGGCGATGTTCTGCGACAACCATAAATCAAGCCATCTGCCCCAAGCAACAAGGGCGCATTCCAAAACGAATCTCTGAAAACGCGCACCACACTAAGCATTTTGCTTTCAAAATCATATTGATATAGCACTTGAACTTTTGAGTCAAAATCAAATCCTTTGGCGATGCCATACCCTTTCCCATTTAGCCCGACAACCATATCTCCAATGGGTCGAATGGGTTTTTGAGTTTGGAAGTTCTTCAACACCTTAAACCCAGTTCCATCCGTGTTCATCTCCCAAATCGACCCCCCAGGATTTACGGCATTGATTTCTCCGGATTCTGAAAAGCCAACCAGCTTGGTTTGGGCAAAAAGCGAGGCGTGGCCAATAAAGAAAAGGAGTACAAGAAGTTTGTTTTTCATGACCGTAGGTTTTGGAAAGTGAAGAGATAGAATATATCTATCATGCAACGCTGAACGGTCGTAAAATGCTGCCACCCAAGGGAATATCCAATATCCAACAAGGAATTTCCAATTTCCAAGGGGGCTTCGCGCTTGGCCATTCACATTGAACAAAAACCCCAAGAGCAGCGCCCCACTTGGAAATTGGAAATTCCTTGTTGGATATTGGATATTCTTTTCACTGCGCGTTCCTGCGGCTAAAGCCGCCGGTACAGTTACTGCACGCTCAGCATCTGGCAAGAAACCCCTTTCTTCGTTTGCAGCGAAACTTGATACATCCCCTTGGCATTCATAGCGTTGTCCGGGATCTCAAAGCGATTTTCGCCGATATTTACCGGGATCTTTTGCTCAAAAACGATTCGACCCAGCGCATCGGTAACTAAAAGTAAATCGTTGCCCGATTCCGTTGATGTGAAAATAACTTGGGCCGACGATTGAGTGGGGTTAGGGCTGACTTGGAAAGCGCTTGCTTCCTTCTGGAACAGATGTGATGTGCCAGAGAATGCCACGATTTTGACAAAACCGGTGTCGTTACCAGCTGGAAACCAGACATTTTGACTAAAACAGTTGTAGGCTTCTGCACCTCCATTACCCGGAGGAAAACCTGTACTCCCTGCTGTTATATTGGTGCTACTCCCTACAGAGCCAACTGCCGAAAAGCATGCCTCAAAAAGAATTTTACCATCTTCTATGCTAAAACACTCGCCGCTAGGATTAGCCCAGCCAACAAACAGGTGATTGTTGGAATAAGTACCGTTAATATCAAGTGCGGTCAAACCCGGCAGACCATAATTCTGCGTCTTTTTAAATTTTAACACTTGCGAGTTCCAGGTGAGCGAGAATTGGAAGCTGACTATATCTATAAATCCTTTGGCTCTTACAGGTACGCATACGTCTTGGCCAACTTGCACCTCGACGCTGTCAATGGAAACGCTAAAACCTTGTGCGGTTAAATTGAAAGAAAACAAGGTGAGCAATGCTCCAAGGATAAGGATTGAAAATCGGTAAATCATGGTGGGATAAATTGATTTAAAAATATCCAAGGGAATATCCAATATCCAACAAGGAATTTCCAATTTCCAAATAGGCGCTGCTCTTGGGGTTTATGTTCAAAGTGAATGGCCAAGCGCGAAGCCCACTTGGACATTGGAAATTCCTTGTTGGATATTGGATATTCCCTTGGAAATTGGAAATTCCTTGTTGGATATTGGATATTCTTTACTGCACGCTCAGCATCTGCGAATTAACTCCCTCTTTCGTTTGCAGCGACACTTGGTACATCCCCTTGGCTTTCAGTGTATTGGCGGGAATTTCAAAGCGATTCTCGCCTGTTTTTACCGAAATCTTTTGTTCCAAAACCATTTTTCCGGCGGCATCCGTCACCGACAAAGTGGCCGTTCCCGATGTCTTTGAGCGGAACAACACTTGCGAGGATGCAAGCGTGGGGTTTGGGCTGAGTTGGAAGGTGTTCTGTCCGTTTTGTAGGGCGTCGGAGGTGCCGGAGGAGCCTGATTGCACCACTATTTCAACGTAACCTGGTACGTTAAGCGCAGGCATCCAAACATTCTGAAAGTTGTTGTTATACGCTTCCGCGCCTCCTGCTCCAGGGGGGAATCCTTCGCCACCGGGTGTGATGTCCGAGCTGTTTCCAACAATGCTAATTGCCTTAAAACAGGCTTCATATAGTACGGAGCCATTTGCCCTGGTCTGCGCAACGCCCGTAGGGTCAGCCCAGCCGATCAACAAGCGGTTGGGTGCAATCAAATTGGAGAAATTCTGCAACAAACCCGGCAAATTCAAATTTTGGATGCGGTCAAAATTCAGCACGTTTGCGTCCCAGGTAAGCGAATACTGAAAGCTTTCGATATTCGTAAAGCCTTGTGCATACACAGGCAGACAAACCACCTGATCGGGCAAGGCGTCGCTGCTGTCAATGACAACCCCGAACCCTTGGGCGTTCATACTAAGTGGCGTAAAAAAAAGAAATGCACCGAGTGCAAGCGTAGAAAATCGGTAAATCATGATGATGACAAATTGGTTGATAAGATGAAATAATGTGGATAATACGGCAAAGTCAATGCCAGATAGCAGGCTTTGCCGCGAATGTGTCATTTGCAGCATAAGCCACTATGTTGAGCATACGCCCCCTTCCGCTGCGCTTTTGTCTAAACTTCCCGGCTTCCGCGCACAACGCGCTACTTTTGTCGTTACAAATGCTCGGCTGCCTCTATATGCAGGCAGCCGAGCCGTTTTTTAAAATTGATAACCGCTCCTCCTAAACCCTCCGTTTATTACGGGAGGGGAAGATGGGGCCTAAATTTTTTCACTGACATGATTTTCAAAAAAAGTCTTCTCGTCGCCATCGCCTGCCTCCCTGGCCTGCTCCTGTCGGCGCAAAGCAAAGCCCCCGATAACTGGTTTAATCTTGACCCTACTACTGATAAAGTGAACGGGACGGGCGGTGATGAGGCGCTAAAACAGCTAAAAAGCAAAAACAAAAAAAGCCAGACAATCATCGTAGCAGTACTTGACTCCGGTGTGGAAATTGACCACGAAGACCTCAAAGACGTCATCTGGACCAACCCCGGCGAAATCCCCGGCAACGGCAAAGACGACGACAACAACGGTTATATTGACGATATCCACGGCTGGAATTTCCTGGCTGGCCCGGGTGGCAATGTTAACCACGAGACCCTTGAACTTACCCGAGAATACGTTCGCCTCAAAAAGCGTTTTGACGGCACCAACCCGAAAAACCTCCACGGCGATGCTGCCGATGAGTATAAATACTGGGAAAAAGTCAAAGAAGAATTTGAAACACAGCGCGCCGAAGCCGTGAACGGCATGGAAAATGCAACCAAACAGCTCAAACCCGTTGAGGATGCGTTCAATGTCGTGGAAAAAGCGCTTGCAGGTAAAGAATTCAATGCAGAAAATGTTGCTGCTATCAATACGACTGGCAAAGATGAATTGAAAAAATCAGTAGAACTGATTACGATGGTCATGGCCCAGGGTCTCAGCTCCCGCCAAGATCTGGAAGATGCCAAAAAAGAAGCATCTGCCTTCTTCTACAACCAGGTAGAGTACCAACTGAACCCTGACTACAACGCCCGCGCCATGGTCGGCGACGACCCGAACGACCTGAGCAACCGTTTCTACGGCACCAACGAGTACGAAGGCCCCGACGCTTTCCATGGCACCCACGTGGCTGGCATCATCGCTGCCAACCGCAGCAACCAAGCTGGTATCAAAGGTGTGGCCGACAATGTGCGCATCATGACCGTGCGCTGTGTGCCTGACGGCGATGAGCGTGACAAGGACGTAGCAAACGCCATCTACTACGCCGTGGACAATGGCGCGAGCGTCATCAACATGTCCTTTGGCAAAGCTTACAGCCCACAAAAATGGTATGTTGATCAGGCCATGCGCTATGCTGCTCAGCACGACGTATTGCTCGTCCATGCTGCGGGCAACAGCGCGGCCAACAACGATACTGAAAAGAATTTCCCCAACGATGAACTCCAGAAACCCATCAAGAAGGGCCTTTTCGGCAAAGAAAAGCGCATTTCGACTTGGATGGAAATCGGTGCCCTTGGTTGGAAATCAGGCGATAAACGCGTGGCCAACTTCTCCAACTACGGTAAAAAGAATGTAGACCTTTTCTCGCCCGGCGTACAACTTCAGTCCACGATACCCGACGGGAAATATGGCCCGGCGAGCGGCACTTCTATGGCCAGCCCTGCAGCAGCAGGTGTCGCTGCTGTGATCCGCTCGTATTACCCCGACCTTTCAGCTTTGCAGGTTAAGCACATCATGGAAAGCTCCGTGGTGAAGCAAGAGGGCGAAGTCATCAAGCCAGGCAGCACGGACAAGGTGAAATTCTCGGAACTCTGCGTGAGCGGTGGTACAGTCAGCGCGACCAAAGCCGTAACGATGGCTCAAATAACCAAGCCGGCCAAAAAGTCTAAAAAGGCTATTTGGCGCGAAGCGGGTCTTGGCAAACCTGTAAAGGTTTTGGGCAAAGAGCCTAGGGCATAATGAGATAATTGATTTTTTGAGTATAAACATGAGCCATTCCAAAAAGGGATGGCTCATGTCATTTTGGGGTATCGCACAAAATTTGGGATGAATCGTGCGTATCAGAAGTAAAGATTGAAGCCCAATCACGTTAAAAGATACTATACCACCGAGTGCTGGCTGCGCATATCGTTTCCCATAGGGAATTCCTGCTTATAGTTTTTCCAGCGCCATTTTCCAAAACCCCGTATGGGGTTTCCATTCGCAGTGTTAGGAAACCGCATACGGGGTTTTTAATAATTGGTTCTCATCACTATAAACAGGAATTCCCTACGGGAAATGATATGGGCAGCAGAGGATCTGCAGCGGCTTAAAAAAGCGTCCCCTGCTGCCCGGCAACAGGCTTTGGCCCACGCAACGCTACGCCTGGAAGGACTTGACCGAACGTTTCGGCACAAAAAGCCGCTAGTTCGGGCGCCAACAAATTATCAGGTTCGTGCGCAAAGAAATAGGCTTCGTGCAAGCCGTTTTCAAACCAGGTTTTCAACCTGCTCGCCCATTCTTCCACCCGCGTGTAGTCGCTTGGGTGCAAGCCGTTCCCGACAAATCGGATGAGGGTGCGGGCATTAGTGAGGCGCAGGTGGCATACATCTCGACGGCCCGCCACATCTGTGATGACGGCTGCCACATCGTGCTTTTCCAGAAGTTTGAAAAATGTTTCTGCTTCCGCTGTTCTTTGAAAGAAATCAGGGTGGCGTACTTCCACCGCAAGTGGTATTTTTTTTGAAAAATTTTCCAGAAAACGCGCCAACACGTTCAGTTCGCGGGGGATGAAATGCGGAGGCAACTGAATAAAACAACAGCCCATCTTTTCTTCCAGCCTTTGAATGGCTTCGCAAAAAATGGGCATTTCAGTTCCCGAAAGCCCCAGATCGCGGGCATGACTGATGCTCTGCGGAATTTTGGGGCAAAAACGAAAATCGCCGGGCACCTCCTCGCGCCAACGATCCACCGTAGTCCAATCAGGGATTCGGTAGTGCGTCGTATTGAATTCAATCGTATTGAACTGTGCCGCATAGTGCCGCAAAAAATCTTTCTCGCGTGCGCCGGGAGGATACCATTTGCTCACCCAGGGTTTCATGTTGTAACCTGTTGGGCCAATGTAGAGGGTTGGTTGGGAAGGGATTGGCAGCGCAGCCAGCAGCCCGGCATTTTGTGCCGGCTCGGGTGGCAACTGAAAATCAATCTTGTCTACGGAAGTAAGTTTCCCAAAATCCATGGGACTTTATTTTGCAAAAATATCTTCTGCTGCAATTTCAAAATCTGGAATCACTGGGGCCGCTGAGCAGATCGTGCCGCCTTCACAAATGGTGACTTGTGTGGGTGAAGTATAAACGTACACGCTTTGCTCCTCTGGAATAATTTGCCAAAGCACCTTCATGCCTGCCCGAAAGTATTCGCGGCGCTTTTCCCCAACTTTAATGTAGTTATCTGTGGGCGATATGATTTCAATGGCAAATTCGGAAATGGATTCATCGGCGTTTTTGATCTTGTTTGCAGTCCAATATGAAATGTCGGGCCTTCGCAATTGAACAGCAGAAGTCATTTGCTCAACTTCCGGAATGAGTTCTCCCCCGTCTGCAAAAGCTTGGGTTTGGATGAATCGACGATTTAGGTTTTTTACAATAAAAAGTTGTTTTGGATTCATGTCGCTGGGGGATTTTTCAACGATACCATTGTTGAATTCATACTTATACCGGTCCTCGCGGTCAGAGTATTTCCGACGGAATTCCACCAGCGACAACAGCCGCTTAGGCTTTGGCTGCTCAATTGGGGTTTCGGCCTGAGGCATTGCAAGAGTACCTATCATGTCAATTTTTTTACAAAGTTAGAGCATTTTCAAATTCTCAATAGACTCAATTTCGGCCCATAGTTCCACAAAACAAAAACAGCCCCGCCAAGCAAAAGGCCTAACAGGGCTGTCCAAAGTCCAATATCCAACGTCCAACATCCAAAGTCCTACTTCTTATAAAAACGCACTTCCACCCGGCGGTTGAGCTGTCGGTGCTCACGCGTGTCGTTAAGCACCACGGGCTTCTTGGAGCCATACCCGATGTAATTGAGCCTTGAGAGCGCAATACCCTTTGACACCAAATTGTCTTGTAATCTTTTGGCGCGTTTTTCTGCGAGGAGGTCGTTGGCGGGTTCTTTTCCTGTATTGTCCGTATGGCCTTCGATGCTGACAAACAGGGCTGGATCGGCGTTCATGATAGTCACGATTTCATCAATGGTAATCAATGAAGTAACTTGCCAGTCATCCAAGGTAGAGTTGAAATAAATGGCCTTGTATGGCACG